>NZ_DGRF01000034.1:0-11451 GCF_002390995.1 Clostridium sp. UBA4395 | reverse complement strand
AACCTTCGGTTATTTTTATTTGGAATAGGAAAAGGAGCATCGCTCTATAACTTAATCAGTTATTTTGCGACGCCCCCTTATTTTTATAAAATGTGTTAAAAATTATTTTAATCTAGTTAAACTAATTTTTAATACGTCATTAGTGTAGTTTACATCCACAGAATCAGTCATCATGCCTACTAAACTTAATTCAGAAGAGGAATCATTATCTCCATTAAGAGCCCAGTAATACTCCTCAATATCTTGTCTCCTTGGCATGTTTAACTGAGATGTTAAATCATTTAGTATTTGCTCACTAATATCAGGATTTACACTGGTAAAGCTGATATAGGTAATATCACCCTTAGTATTAAAATCTATATGTAGATCACTACAGCCAATTCTAACTAAGTAACTAGTTAGCTCACTAAGTATTTTTATATTTCTTTGACGTAAGTGTTTCATAATTAATATTCCTTTCTAAATGCAGAAATTAGTGGTAGTAAGAACATACATACAAGGCCACCTGAAAAGCCATTATTATATAAAATCATTCCACCGTGTAAATATGTAATATTCATTACTAAGCAAGCATGTAATACTCCTGAAATTATTCCCCACAGCCATCCAAAAGAACCTGCAATTGGAGCTAGAGTTGTACCAAAAAGTAAACTTAGAATAACGCTAGGCGAGTTTATTTCCCAAATATTAAAGAAAGTACATAATATTATACCAAACATTATAGGGATTATATTTTTTAGATGCTTACCAAAGGCTCCAAACCCAACAATAGTTAATATACCACCTAAAGTTGGACCATTCAAGTCACCATTTACTAAGACCACTAAAAACATTGAAAAGAGTCCTAGAATTCCCATATTTATCAAAGTAATTCCTTCACCAAAAATAAGATAAAAATCTGTAAGCAATCTACCAGAATATCTCGTTATTTTTGTAATGTTTTTAAAGCTATTACCATTATAGTAAAAACCCAAAGTTATCATAGCTAAAAATATCATTGAAAATAATATAATAAAAGGAATATTATTGCCTGTAGACCATATAATTCTACTTTCAAAGTCAATACCAAAAGCTCTAAGTAAAGACATTAATACTGTACCTATTAATCCTGCAGCTAGTCCTACATTATAAAGGCTATATCCTTGATGTATTCTCATACAAGCAGAAGCTAAGGGTGGAAGTAAAAAACCTATTACTATACTAATAAGGATGCCTATCATAACAGATAGATAAAGAGGTATTGTAGTAGTACCAATTAGTTGAATTAAAGCTGGAGATAAGGTTGTTCCAAAAAGTGCAGTAACTATATAATTGGAGAATGGCTCCTTTTGAAATCTAGAGTACAACCAAATACCAAATATAATAGGCCAGATATTTAAAATGTTTTTACCGAAAAGGGAAAAACCACTTACTGTAAATATACCTGCAATTATAGTTCCTGAAGGTTTAATGTTTAAAAAAATTAGCATTATTACATAAAATATAATCAAAAGTGCACAGTTAACGAAAGTTGCACCAATACCGCCAATTTCCATGTAATCTGTTATGAGTATATCTGGGTTTAAGATTATATTTCTTAAGCCAATGAATATCTGATGTGGTGAGTTAAAAAGAAAAGATACTAATATTAATATTCCACTAAGACATAGAAATAGTTTATAGGGTAGTGGAATTCTAGTGGTAAAGTCTTTTATAATAATCAACTCCCTTGAATTTATTTACACTCTTCAAATAAAGGTGTATATTTTTAATATATATAAGGCTTTACTTATATAGTATATCAACTTTTATAAGTGATAACTATAGTATTTATATTATAATTATTTTAATTTTAAGCACAAATAAGCATATATAATATTATTTTAAACTAGTTTAATTATGTAGGTTAAACAATAATGAAATATTTTAAATTAGAAAGAGGAAATAAAAATGGTAATGGATATAGTAGTTTATAATTGTGAGAAATGTCCTGATTTTAAACAAAATAAATGTGATGGAAAGGAAGTTAATTGTATGTGCAAAAAATGTCCTAGAAACTTAGGACAATGTTTAATTGTAAGGTATTGTAGAGAAACAGAATCTGTTTTAGATTGTTTCGATTATTAAATTAAAAAGTAGGTATAAAATATATGATAATACAAAAGATATAATATTATAATACATAGGAGTGTTAAAGTAATGGTGTCCAATGAAATTAAAAGTAGAATTGCTCAAAACTGTTCATTTTATAATGAGAGATCATATTATCAAAATGAAATACTTATGCAATTAGAACAAAGTTGTAATAATTGCTCTAATTTTGTAAGAGGGCATTGTGTAAAAGATATATTTGATGAAATATACGAAGAAATCAGATTGAAATAAGTATTATATTTCCAAAAACTTAATAAAAATTTAAATTATAATAATATATCCCAATATTTAATTTATTATGGTTGAGAAACCTATGGAAAAATGTTAAAATGTAATTGATTTCAAATCAGATATTGGAAATTATAAAGTTTACTTTATTTTAGGAGGGTGAATCATGCACAAGAGATTATTTATACCAGGTCCAGTTGATGTGGCACAAGACGTATTAGAAAAAATGGCTACACCAATGATAGGACACAGAAGCAAAGAGGCATCAAGAATACAAAGACAAATTAGTGATTACATGAGAGTTATATTTAATACAAAAGAAGAAATATTACTTTCAACTACTTCTGGTAGTGGGCTTATGGAAGGTGCTGTTCGTTCATGCACAGCTAAGAGAGCTGCAGTTTTTGCTGTAGGTGCTTTTGGTAAGAGATGGTATGAAATGGCTGTAGCTAACAATGTACCAGCAGATTTATATGAAGTTGAATGGGGTACACCAACAACTCCAGAGCAAGTAGATGAAGTTTTAGCCACTGGAAAATATGATTTAATAACAGTTACTCACAACGAAACTTCAACTGGTGTTATGAACCCACTAGATGAAATAGCTAAAGTAGTGAAAAAATATCCAGATGTTGTATTCTGCTTAGATACTGTAAGCTCAGCTGCAGGAACAGAATTAAAAGTAGATGAATGGGGAGTAGACATTTGTATTACTTCAACTCAAAAAGCTATAGGACTTCCTCCAGGAATGTCAATGTGTACTTTCTCTAAAAAAGCTATAGAGAGAGCAAAACAAGTTCCACATAGAGGATTATACTTAGATCTTTTATCATTATATGAATACATTCAAAAGAAAGATTATCAATATCCATCAACACCTTCATTATCTCACATGTTTGCATTAGAGTATCAACTTGATAAGATTATAAATAAAGAAGGTCTTGATAAGAGATATGCAAGACACATAGAAGGCGGAGAAATTGTTAGAGCATGGGCAAGAAAATACTTCGAAATATTACCAGATGAAAGATATATGTCTAACACTTTAACAAACATAAAGAATACTAGAAATATTGATGTTGCAGCTTTAAACAAAGCTCTAGGAGAAAGAGGATATCAAATTTCTAATGGATATGGAAAGTTAAAAGATAAGACTTTCAGAATAGCTCACATGGCAGAGACTACTCCAGCAGAAATTGAAGAATTATTAAAGAACATTAACGAAATATTAGGACTTGAATAATTAAGAAGGGGTAATTCCCTTCTTAATTTTCAAGTAATAAAGATTCATATACAAGTTCAAAATGTATAAGTTTTCAACTTATATACTTAATGTATGTGGATAAAGTTAGATTTTAAATAATTAATTATTAATTAATTTTATTTTAGGAGGGTATCATCATGATAAGAGTATTAGTTACTGATGGCATGGAGAAAAGTGGAATACAGGTATTAAAAGATAATGGATATGAAGTGATAGAGAAATTTTATGAGCCTGAAGAATTAGGAGTAGCTTTACAAAACTTTGATGTAGTAGTAGTAAGAAGTGCTACAAAGGTTAGACAACCAATAATAGATAAAGCTTGTGAAACAGGAAGATTAAAATTAATAATCCGTGGTGGAGTAGGTGTAGATAATATAGATGTAGCATATGCTACTGAAAAAGGAATAAGAGTTGCTAACACTCCTAATTCTAGTAGTGCATCAGTCGCAGAACTTGCACTAGCTCATATGTTTGCAGTTTCTAGATTTGTAAGTACTGCAAATGTGACTATGAGAGAAGGAAAATGGGAAAAGAAAAAATATGAAGGTATTGAGTTAAGTGGAAAAACTTTAGGCTTAATAGGTTTCGGAAGAATTTCAAAATGTTTAGCTCAAAAGGCTGAAGTATTAGGAATGAAAATTATGTATACTGATATCCTTGGTAAAGCTGAAGGGTATGATAAATATGAATATGGTACTTTAGAAGAAGTATTATCTAAATCTGATTATGTATCTCTTCATATACCATTCATAAAAGAGCAAGGAGCTACAATAGGTAAAGCTCAACTTGATATTATGAAAGATGGAGCTGTACTAATTAACTGTGCTAGAGGTGGAGTTGTAGATGAAGCTGCTTTACTTGAAGCTTTAAATAGTGGAAAATTAAGAGGAGCAGGCGTTGATGTATTTGAAGTTGAACCAACTAAGAATGAAGAGCTAGTTAACCATCCAAGAGTATCAGTTACACCACACATTGGAGCAGCAACAGTAGAAGCTCAAACAAGAATAGGTGAAGAAATAGTTCAAACTATATTCGATTTCTTTAAATAATATTAATTACGTAGGAGGAAAAAATATGGCAGTTGTAAGACCTTTTAAAAGCATAAGACCAACAAAAGAGCTAGCTCCAAAAGTAGCAGCTCTTCCTTATGACGTTATGAACACAGAAGAAGCTAGGGAAATGGTTAAAGGAAACCCTTACTCTTTCTTACATGTTGATAAAGCACAAATTGATTTACCAGCAGAAACAAATCAATATGATGAAATAGTTTATAACACAGCTAGAAAAACTTTAGACAAGATGAGAGAAGATGGAACTTATATTCAAGATAATGCTCCAAGCATGTATATTTATAGACAAATCATGGATGGAAGGGTTCAAACTGGTATAGTTGGATGTACTTCTATAGATGATTATATGAATGATATAATTAAAAAACATGAGCATACTAGAGCTGAAAAAGAGCAAGATAGAATTAATCACGTTGACCATTGTAATGCAAATACAGGTCCAATTTTCTTAACATACAAAAATGTAGGAGAAATTGATGAAATAGTTGCTTCATGGACTGCTAAAGAGCCAGAATACAACTTCGTTTCCGAAGATGGAATATCTCATATTGTATGGGTTATAAATGACACTGAAACTGTAAAAAGATTAGAAGAGTTATTTAAATCAGTTAAATATCTTTATATAGCTGATGGTCACCATAGAGCTGCATCTGCTGTAAAAGTAGGTAAAATGAGAAGAGAAGCAAATCCTAGCTATACAGGAGAAGAGGAATTCAACTTTTTCCTATCAGTTATATTCCCAGCAGATGATTTATATGTAATGGATTATAACAGAGTAGTAAAAGATTTAAATGGAAATTCTAGCGAAGAATTCTTAAATAAAGTTTCTGAGAAGTTTACTGTAGAAGAGTATAAGAGAGAAGGCCAATACAGACCAGAAGGAAAAGGTTATTTTGGAATGTATTTAGATAACAAGTGGTATAAGTTAACTGCTATAGATGGAACTTATGATTCAAAAGATCCAGTTAAGAGTTTAGATGTATCTATACTACAAGAAAACCTTCTAAGACCAATACTTGCTATAGAGGATCCAAGAACAAGTGATAGAATAGATTTTGTTGGTGGAATCAGAGGTCTTAAAGAACTTGAAAGAAGAGTAGCTGAAGGAATGAAAGTTGCGTTCTCTATGAATCCAACAAGCATAGAAGAACTTATGAACATTGCTGATGCTGGAGAAGTTATGCCTCCTAAATCAACTTGGTTTGAACCAAAATTAAGAAGTGGAATCTTTGTTCATGAATTAAGCTAAGGTAAATTAAAGGTAAAGCTTATTTGTATCTTATCTAAATCAAAAAAGCTAAATCTTATAAAAGTAATTATACTTTTTAAGATTTAGCTTTTTTGAGTATATAAAGTTGTAAATATAAACAGAGTTCTTAGCTTCTATGAAGCTTTAGAAATACTTAACATAAATACACAGTTGAATTATATTAGTAAAAAATATAAAATTGATATATTCAGAGAATAAAAATTTATGTATTTATTTATAATTTAAAGGAAAAAGTTAAAAATATCTTTAAGGTTATAAGGTAAATACCACATATTAAGGAGATGCAAAAATGTTACAACATTCATTATCAAGAACAGAGCTATTAATAGGAAAAGATGGTTTAAATAAATTAAAAGGCAGTAAGATTATAGTATTTGGAGTAGGTGGAGTAGGCAGCTTTACAGTAGAAGCATTAGTAAGAGCAGGTGTTGGAACTATTGTTTTAGTTGATGATGATACTGTTTGTTTAACTAATTTAAATAGACAAATACATGCAACTTATGATACTGTAGGAAAAGTAAAAGTTGAGGCTATGAAAGATAGAGTTCTTTCAATTAATAAAGCATGCAATGTAATAACTCACCAAGTTTTTGTTACTAAAGAAAATATTCCAGAAATAATTACTGATGATGTCGACTATGTAGTAGATGCTATAGATACTGTATCAGCAAAGATTGCTCTAGTAGAGTATTGTAATGAAAAGGGTATAAAAATAATCTGCTCTATGGGTACAGGAAACAAGTTTGATCCTACACAATTTAAAGTTGCAGATATATATGATACTAAAGTGTGTCCACTTGCAAAGGTTATGAGGCATGAACTTAGAAAAAGAGAGATTAAATCTCTTAAGGTAGTTTACTCTGAGGAGATGCCTACAAAACCAAAACAAGATGATGTAGTTACTTGTAAAACAGGGTGTGTATGTACAGGTGGGACTAAAAAGTGTGCTATAAAAAGACAAATACCAGGGAGTATATCTTTTGTGCCACCAGTGGCAGGAATGATAATAGGTGGAGAAGTAATAAAGGATTTACTTAAGGAATGTTAATTATAAGTGATTTAGTATAAAACCAACATTAGGTAAGCCTTAATTATAGAGGAGCTTAATCGCATACTTAAATTTATAGTTTTATAATATAAAAATCCGTCAGTATACTTGACGGATTCTTATTTAAAAAATTATGTTTATCCGATAATTACTTAAACCGATACTTCTATTTTTTATGAAAGGTAAAGCAATTACGACTATTGATAACAATTTCTAAAGAATAAAGCTCTAAGAATTCAGCTTATTTAGCTAATTTATATAATGCTAAGGCATAAATTTCTGTAGCTTTAACTAAATCATGCATAGTTATAAATTCATTTGGTTGATGTTCTGTCTTTTCTGAGGTAGGGAATACCATACCAAAGGCTACACAGTTATCTATAGCTCTAGCATAAGTAGCTCCACCAGATGATTCTGGTATTCCATCATATCCTGTTTCTTCATCATAGACTTCTTTCAATGTTTTAATTAAGAAATGGTCTGCAGGAACATATATGGATTCCATCCAGTCGAACTCATTATATTCTAAACCATATTCTAAAGCTTTTTCCTTTAATGGATTAACTATGTCTTCTTTTTTATAGGTAACAGGAATTCTAATATCTAAAGATATAGTTTCTATATCTTCATTTAAATCAATTTTACCTACATTTACAGTTAGTTTTCCAGATACATCTTCACATTTTGGTATGAGATTTTTAATTGCAACATCTTCACCAATTACATTGGCTATGAATTTTATTGAGTTAGATGAGGAGCCCATTTTTTCTAAAGCTATAGCCAGTCTAGAAATAGCATTAATCCCCTCAGCACTATCTGCAGAGTGAACACCTTTTCCAATAACAGAAATAGAATTTTCATTTAAAATATATTTATAATTTAAACTGTTTAATACATTTTTAAGAGAATTAATTTCTTCTGCAGTTCCTGTATATGTAGCATTATCAGGAACTGAATTAAATGCATTTCCTGCACTTAAAGTTAAATTAGAACTCTTTTTATAGGTTAAAGTAGATTGAAGTAATCCTTTTTCTGCATTTATACAGAAGAATTCACTATCGGGAGTTATTCCCATAGCAGGAATCTCTTCACCATTCTCTTTATATTTATTAATACCCCTCCAAAGATTTTCTTCATCTGTTCCAAATATAAATCTTATTCTTTTATTTAATTTGATTCCTAAGTCCAATAAAGCTTTTACTGCATATATGCAAGCTATAGTAGGACCTTTATCATCTTGAGTTCCTCTTCCATATATTTTATCATCAACTATGGTTAATTCGTATGGAGGGTATGTCCAAGAATTCAAATCTCCTTCAGGAACTACATCTAAGTGGCCAAGAACTCCAACTAATTCAGGGCCCTGGCCAACCTCTGCATAACCATAGTAACCATCTTTATCATAGTAAGTTTTAAAGCCTAAAGACTCACATAAATTTAAGGTGCTTTTTAGACAATCGTCTATATTTTTACCAAATGGATAATTAGGGTTATCCTCGTCTATAACGCTTCTAAAACTTACAGCTTCCTTTATAGAGTCTATGAGCTCAGGTATTAACTCATTAACTCTTTCTTTTATTTCTTCTTTTTTTATCATGAGACTATCCCCTTTCATTTTAGATAAGCTTTACATATTGTTGACACATATGAAATTAAGGAAATATATCCTATAGTTTAAATTAAACATAGATGATAACATATGTCAATATTACAGTAGGTTAATATATCGGACATTCTTGATTTGAATACTTGTATATTATTCTTATTCATATTTATATCTTTTTTATATGAATTAATAAATTAATATATACAATAGTATATTTTTGCTAGGATAATTACTTTACTTAATAGCTATAAAAATAAAGAATTCAATTCAATAAAAACATATATTAATTATGATATAATATCATTGAAAAAGGAGTGATGTTAGTGAAGAAAAACCAAAGTTTTGCCATAACAATATTTATATTTATTATTATGGCTGTAATTGCTATAGTCGATAACACTAAGGGAATATTTGTCCCTGTATTTAAAGAGACTTTTAATACAAATAATACAAGTATGGGCATGCTCTTATCGGTATGTTCTTTAGGATACATAATATTTACTTATATAGGTGGACTACTATGTGAAAAATTTGGACAAAGAAATGTAATCTGTAAGGGGCTGTTCACTATTATAGCCTCTGTTTTAATAGTAGCTTTCTCTAAAACTTATACAATACTATTAATTGGAATGTTTTTAATAAACATGGGTATTGCTTTTGTAATGATTGGAGTAAATACGCTAATACCAGCTCTATTTATTACATTCCAAGCAATAATGATGAATTCAGCTCATTGTTTTTATGGATTTGGGTCTACGGTAGGACAATTTGCTATTGGAAACATTTTAGACAATGGAGTAAGTTGGAGAAGTGTATTCTTTGGAATAGCAATGATTTTTATTGTAGTATTGATAATATTTTTCTTTATAAAAATCCCTAATTTTAATATAACTAAAAAAGAGAATAAATTTAATATAGCTATAGCTTTTAAAGAAAAGTATATGTATATCTATGCTATAGCATTAGGAACATACGTGTTTGCAGAAATGGGGATGTCTAATTGGATAGTTAATTTCCTCATGGAAAGTTATAACTATACTAGCAGTAGTGGAGCTATGTTTTTGTCAGCCTTTTTCTTTTTACTTACTATAGGTAGATTATTAGGCGGGTTTGTAGCTGAAAAGTTAGGATACTTACAATCAGTTTTATATTCTTTACTAATTGCATGTGTATTATTAATAATTGCTCTAATTGTTGGACATAGTGCTCTCATTTTAATATGTGTAACAGGACTATTCTTTGCAATAGCATATCCTACAGTTGTAGCTACTATTAGTAAGGTTTTTAAAGATAATAGTTCATATATAACAGGATTAATTTTAACGTTATCAAGCACTATAAGTATGATTCTAAATCTTATTATGGGAAGATTAAATGATATTATAGGGACAGCAAAAACTTTTTATTTAATACCAATAAGCTTGAGTATTTCTATCTTGTTTGTATTTCTAATATATAGAGGAAATTATAGTATTTTTAAAAGGGGAGGTAATGAAGTTGAGCAATGAAAGGGAAGTAAGTATTAGTAATGCAACTGATGAAGCAAATAAATATATAATAAGAGATTCATCTGGAATTATAGTAGGAAGATTTATAATCTTAGATTTAGACCATGAGAATAAAGGTGTAATTATAAAATTAAAGTTTTATAAAAGTGGAAGAGATGCTAATAAAACATTACAAGATGCCCTAAAGTTGATGCTAAATAACTTAATAAAAAGCAAAGGTCTTCATAAAGTTAATATTGTATGTGATGAAAAAATAAGTTTAACTCCTTTTACAAACTTAGGATTTCAATTAGAAGGATATATATCAGATAGTATTATAACAAAATTTAAATATGAAGGTAGTTTATTATTTGGAATAGTAGAAGAAGAATTTTATAATAATGCATATAAGAAGGAGCTAGCAATTCAAGGAAATAAAATAAGTATAAGAGTTCTTAATTCTGATGATGCAAGGGATTTATTAGAGTATTATACGAGAAATAAGGACTTTCTATCAAAGTTTGAACCGCACAGAGATGAAGAATTTTATACAGTAGAAGTTCAAAAGCAATCTTTAATAGAGAATTACAAAGAATTTATTAAGGGGGAAGGAGCTCACTTTGGAATATATAAAGCAGAGAAGATGATAGGAAGAATACGTATATATAATATAGTCCACGGTGTATTTAAGAGTGCATTTATAGGATACTCTATGGACGAACAGTATCAGGGAAATGGATATATGAAAGAAGCTGTTAGTTTAGTTGTAACATATGCCTATGAAGAATTAGGACTTCATAGAATAGAAGCAACAACTTTAGTTGATAATGAAAAGTCACAAAGAGTTTTAAAGGCATGTGGATTTAATGAACTAGGTATATGTAAAGAATATCTACACATAAATGGAAAGTGGAGAGATCATGTTATATTTTATAAAAATAATAAATAACTTTAATTTAGGAACTAATTAGTTTAATTCAAATATAATTTGTTATACACCATCCATATTAAAGGTGGTGTATTTTTATTTATTTAAGTGTATAAATTTTTTAGGAACGTGGTATTCGAGTTTATCACCTATATGTTGGAGTTTTATCTAGTTTCCTATATAAATATTTATATAGGTTACCTTTTATATATTTAACTATTTAGCTATTTAACTATTTAACTAGTTAACTAGTTAAATAGTTGTTTTATTCATGCGGGTTCCAAGGGAATTAGTATTTTGATAATAAGACTAAATACATTATAAATAAGTAGCAGTAATAATGATATTGTTGTGTGATTACCTATAATAAAAATTCAAATTGGTATACTATATTCTAAATAAATAGTAAAAATAATA
>NZ_DGRF01000052.1:21853-22262 GCF_002390995.1 Clostridium sp. UBA4395 | reverse complement strand
TATCAAAAATCGATCAGATAAATATAAAAAACTATATAAATACTGTTGACATAGTTAATAATATACCATATAATAAATATTGTCGCTGAAAGGTGATGACACAAATGCTGGAGTGGCGGAACTGGCAGACGCACAGGACTTAAAATCCTGCGGTGGTTAAACACCGTACCGGTTCGATTCCGGTCTTCAGCACCAAATGACGCGGGGTGGAGCAGTTGGCAGCTCGTCGGGCTCATAACCCGAAGGTCGTAGGTTCAAGTCCTGCCCCCGCAACCATATGGCGGAATAGCTCAGCTGGCTAGAGCATTCGGTTCATACCCGAAGGGTCGTAGGTTCAAGTCCTATTTCCGCTACCATATTTTAAAAATAAGTAAATTGCCAAGTAATATGCTGGAGTGGCGGAACTGGC
>NZ_DGRF01000052.1:0-21695 GCF_002390995.1 Clostridium sp. UBA4395 | reverse complement strand
AAGTCCTGCCCCCGCAACCATAAAAGCGGATTGAATATATATTCAATCCGCTTTTTTCTTTTAAATAACATCATTTAATTTATAATAAAGTTTAATGAATTGAATTTATAAATAGATTTTAAAAATGAATATAAATATAAGTATATTAATTAATTATATTTATATGAAAAATATTTTCCCCATGAAACCTTTTATAATTATTATTCATGACATAAAAATATAATATACGAAGATAAGAAAATTAAGAGGTATAAATTTACTAAAGTCATACTATAAGCGGAATAACTTAATAATTTAGAACCATAAACTAAAAATGAAAACAGAGGTAAAATGGAGTTTATTGTAATAAATTTCCTTATGCAAGCCTCCATTAAATTACATTTATTTCCAAAGAGTATTGATATAATTAACCTGTAAAAAAAATACAGGTGGGTGAAATTATTATGCAATATGGAGAAAATATTAGGACGTATAAAAGAGTAAAAAGCAGTATGGTTATTAGTAATGATAGGGATGGTGACGGAGCAAAAATAGTAGCGAAGAGTATTGTGTTTTTCTGTGTTGCTATATTAGTTAGTAGAGTAATAATGATAAACAAATCTGCACCTTTTGGGATTGCATTTTTACTTACAATACTATTCTTAGAGGATAACAAGTTATCTTTATTTGTTGGATTGGGATCTATATTGGGCTACATAACTACAATAGGTGTATTAGAGAATTCATTAATGTATATAACTATAGTTCCAACTTTGGTTATAATATGTTTAATTTTAAATAGTTTTATAAAAAGGAATATTAAAAAGTTTGTTATTATAGGAGCAACTTTAATAATGATTTTTGCATATACTATGTTAGTGAATCAGTATACACTACTGTTGGCACTTGGAAATACTGCATTAGAAGGAGTAAGCATAATACCTGTTTACTTAATACTGGAGTATAGTATTAATAGTTTTAAAAACATAAGAACAAAGCATTTATTTTCAAATGAAGAAATAGTTTCTATGAGTATATTAATAGCTTTAATAATTGCAGGTACTTGGGGTATTGAAGTTTTCAATATATCAATTTTAAGTGTATTAAGCATTGCCGTTGTATCTATTATAGGTTATGTTTGTGGTACAAGCATAGGTGCTACAGCAGGAATTGCGATGGGTGTAATTGTGGGAATGTCTAGTCAAAATATTTTTGGTTATGCAACAGTATTGGGAGTATGCGCCTTGACTTCAGGGATATTTAGAGAAGGTGGAAAGTTGATTTCGTCTTTAGCATCATTTATAGTATTTTGCATAATGAAGATATATATAGCTACTTATATACCTGAAGGGATTTCACAATTTATATTGGCAGAAGGGATTTTAGCTGCAGCGTTATTTATAGTTATACCTAATGGTATATATGAAACTATATCTGGGGAGTTAGATGTAGAGAAAAAAAGCAAAAGATATGAAGAAGGATATGCTAATAAAGTAAAAGGAATTTTCACAGATAGGTTAGATAAATTTTCTGAAGTGCTTCTAAATATGGCTGGTACGTTGAATAATTTAGCTGATAATGATAAGCTAGATATGAGTACTAAAAGTAGTGGGCTTATAGAGAATTTAGCTAATAGAGTATGTAATAGCTGTGACACATGTGGAATATGTTGGGGAAGAGAAATGATAAATACCTATAAGGCTTTTGGAGAACTTTTAGAAAGTGCTCAGAATAAAACTAACATTTTTCCACAGTTATTAGAAAAGAAATGTATAAGGAAGGCTTCGCTAATAAGAAATACAGAAGATATTATAAATAAATTTATTATAAGTGAAATGTGGAGAAGTAGATTAGCGGAGGGCAGAGAGCTGATTGCAAATCAATTCAATAACATGGCTAAGTCTGTAGATGAGATTATGGAAGAGTTTTCAGCAGACTTTAATGAAGATAAAGATTCAGAAAAAAAGATTATGAGAATTCTTGAAAAGTACGATATAGAAGCTGATGATGTATTTGCAATAAAAGATAAGAATGAAAGATTGAATATACAGATAACCTGTAATTCTTGTAATGGAAGAAATTTATGTGTAAAAAAAATACTACCTTTAATTAATGATTGTGTGGATTATAAAATGAAATTAAAAGCAGACGGTTGTAAGATTAATCCTGTAACTAATAAGTGTACAGCTATGTTTGAAGAAGTACCTAAGTTTGGAGTAACTACTAGCGTATCTAGGGCATGCAAAGATGGACAAACTATCTTTGGAGATAATTTTAACTTTGGAGAAGGATATGATGGTAGTTACATGATGGTTATTAGTGATGGAATGGGCTCAGGTCCACAGGCAGGAAGAGAAAGTAAGGCTGTAGTTGAATTAATTGAGAAATTTACAAGCGCGGGCTTTAGCAGAACTACAGCTATAAATACAGTTAATTCTATAATGAGCCTTAAATTTTCAGAGGATGAAAAATTCTCTACAGTAGACTTAAGTGCAATTGACTTGTATAGTGGAGAAGTAGATTTTATGAAGGTGGGAGCAGTAGCTAGTATTGTAAAGAGTGGTGATACCATAGATATTATTAAATCTAGAAGTTTACCTATTGGAATACTAGATGAAGCAGATATAGAAATTCATAGTAAGAAAGTAAAAAATGGTGATTTGATTGTTATGTTAACAGATGGAGTTACAGACTGTGATGAAGAATCTAGTGGAAAGATAGATTGGATATTGGATTATTTATGTAGAAATGATAATGTGAGTCCAGAGGAACTATCTAAGGGTATAATTAATGAAGCGAAGAGAATAGGAAAAAATAAGGTTAAGGATGATATGACAGTTATGGTTTCTAGAGTTCACACAGCTTAATTTGGGTTAAGTAAATTGGAAAGTTAATTATAGCTAATTTATAATGGTTGTAATAAAAAAAGTGAAGAGGTGTGTAAACATTTCTTCATTTTTTTTATTATATTTGTTTTAAAATTCTTACATTTATGATATTATGACTTAAAACTATATTTTTAGGAAGTGTTTTTATGGGAGATAAAGAGTGGCCGAAAGTACATAATAATAGTATTAGAAATCAAGTTATCAAAACTATTGAAGAAAATGGAATGTTAAATAGAGGAGACAAAGTTATAGTTGCATTATCTGGAGGTCCTGACTCTATAAGTTTATTGCATGTTTTGTCTACATTAATAGATGATTATAATATAAAACTATATGCAGCTCACGTGAATCATATGTTAAGAGGTAGTGAATCAGATGAGGATGAAGCTACTTGTAGAAGGTTTTGCAAAGAAAATCAAATTGAATTCTTTAGCAAGTCTGTAGATATAAACTTAATAGCTTGTGAAAACAATATCTCCACGGAGATGGCTGGTAGGGATGCTAGATATGAATTTTTTGAAGAGCTTCTAAAAAAGCTTAATGCAAATAAAGTTGCATTAGCTCATAATGTTAATGATCAAGCAGAAACAGTACTTATGAGGTTAATGAGAGGAACTGGAATAGAAGGGCTTATAGGAATTAAACCTGTAAGAGATGAAGTATATATAAGACCGATAATAAATGTGAGCAGACAAGAAATCGAGGGTTACTGTAAAGAAAACAGTCTTCCGGCTAGAATAGATCAAACAAATTATGAGCCTATATATTCAAGAAACAAGATCCGATTAGAGTTGATACCTTATATACAACAAAACTTTAACGCGGATATAATTACAACCTTAAATAGAATGTGTGAACTTATCAAACGTGATGAGGATTATATTCAAGAAAATGCAATCAAAGTTTTTCAAAAATATTGTGATATAGGAGAAGATAAGGTTATAATATATAAAGATGTATTTTATCTTCATCCATCTTTAGTAAGTAGAGTGATAAGAAAAGCTCTATTAGAAGTCAAAGGGGATATAAATAATATTCAAAGCATACATATCGATAATATTATAAACTTACAAAAATCTGGTACAGGAAAGTTTACAATTGTTCCAAAAGAAATATTAATCAAGAATGTATACGGTAATATTGAAATAACAAGGCAAAAAAAACAATGTAAAGTTGATATAGATACTATTATAAATCTTAATATGGGTAATAATTATTTTGAAGAGCTAGGACTTAAAGTATATATAAGATATATAGATAGTGACAAAAAAATGAATTTTAAATCTAATGATAACATAAAATATTTTAATGGTACTAATATAAAACATATAACATTAAGATTTAGAAGGAATGGGGATAGATTTTCTCCTCTTGGGCTGAAAGGCAGTAAGAAGTTAAAGGACATATTTATAGACTTAAAGATTCCAAGAGAAGAAAGAGATTTTGTGCCTCTGCTTTGTTTTGATGAAGATATTTCATGGATAATAGGATATAAAGTAAGTGATAAATTTAAAATCCATGAAGGAGTAAAAAAAATTATAGAAGTAAGTGTGGAAAGGCAGGAAAAACATGAATAAGGACATTAAAGAAGTTTTATTAACTGAAGAGGTTTTGACAGAAAAAATTAAAGAAATAGGGGTTAAAATATCAAAGGAATATGCAGGGAGAGATTTAATTGTACTTGGTATTCTAAAGGGTTCAGTAATGTTTATGTCTGATTTAATGAAAAACATAACTATACCATGTAAGATGGATTTTATGGCTGTATCTAGCTATGGAGACGCTACACAATCTTCAGGAATAGTAAAAATAATAAAGGATTTAGATTTTGAAATAAAAGGCAAGGATGTGTTGATAGTAGAAGATATTATAGATAGTGGAGTAACTCTTAAATATCTTATGAAATACTTAGGTGCTAGAAATCCAAGGAGTCTTGAAATAGCTTGTTTACTTAATAAACCTGAAAGAAGAAAGGAAGAACTAGATGTTAAGTATCTTGGTTTTGATGTTCCGGATTATTTCTTAGTAGGATATGGTCTTGACTATGCTGAAATTTATAGGAATCTTCCTTATATAGGAATATTAGATGAACACGTATATATGAAGTAGTAAAGTTTTATACTATATAGGTATAATCTTATTTATTTTTAAAATAGAGTAGAATAGTAGTTCATTAATAATTAATATTATTGATGTTGTAAAGGAAAAACTCATATGATAGAATTTTTAGTGATATTGAACCGTAGAGAGAGGGGGGCTTTAAATGAAAAAAATTTCTAGTGCAACAATTTGGTTTTTAGTATTAATACTAGTTATATTTTCTGCACTATCATTATTCGATAGTACAGGAACTTTAAAAGAAATAAGTGTAACAGAATTTGAAAAATATATGCAACAAAAACAAGTATCAGCCATACAAACATCGTCTGATGGTACATCGGTAAGAGGTAAATTAAGTGATGGTACTGAATTCAGTGTAAATATTTTACAATCAAGGTATTCTCAAATACTTAAAGAAAATCCAAACCCTAATATGAATGAAAAATATGATCCACCTGCTACAGTTCCAGTTTGGATGAGAATTTTACCTACGCTTCTTGTGATAGGAATGGTAGTGTTATTTTGGGTAATGTTTATGAATCAATCTAGCGGAAGCGGAGGCGGAGGCGGCCGTGGTGTTATGAGCTTTGGTAAAAGTAAAGCTAAGATGGCTGTACCTTTAGACGGTGATAAAAAGGTTACCTTTAAAAATGTAGCTGGAGCTGATGAAGAAAAGCAAGAACTTGAAGAAATAGTGGATTTTCTTAAAAATCCTAAGAGATATATGGAAGTAGGAGCTAGAATTCCAAAAGGAGTACTATTAGTTGGTCCTCCAGGAACAGGAAAAACTCTTTTAGCAAAAGCAGTAGCTGGAGAAGCTGGAGTTCCGTTTTTCAGTATATCAGGGTCAGATTTCGTTGAAATGTTTGTTGGAGTTGGAGCTTCAAGAGTTAGAGACTTATTTGAACAAGCGAAAAAGAACTCTCCTTGTATAATATTTATAGATGAAATTGATGCTGTAGGTAGACAAAGAGGTGCTGGTATGGGTGGAGGCCATGATGAAAGAGAGCAAACATTAAACCAACTTCTTGTTGAAATGGATGGATTTGGTGTAAATGAAGGCATAATAATGGTAGCGGCTACAAATAGACCAGATATTTTAGACCCAGCTCTTTTAAGACCAGGTAGATTTGATAGACAGATAGTTGTTGGTGTACCTGATATTAAAGGAAGAGAAGAAATATTAAAAGTTCACTCTAAGAATAAACCTTTAAATGAAGATGTAGAATTAAAAATACTTGCAAAGAGAACACCAGGATTTACTGGGGCAGACCTTGAAAATCTAATGAATGAAGCTGCTTTATTAACTGTTAGAGCTAGAAGAAAAGTTATAACTATGGAAGAGTTAGAAGAATCTATAACTAGAGTAATGGCTGGACCAGAAAAGAAATCTAGAGTTATTAGTGAGAAAGATAAGAATTTAACTGCATATCATGAAGCAGGTCACGCAGTAGTATCTAAATACTTACCTAATTCTTACGCTGTGCATGAAATTAGTATTATTCCAAGAGGGATGGCAGGAGGATATACGTTACATCTACCTAATGAAGATACAGCATATACATCTAAGTCTAAACTTAGAGATGATATGGTTGGTCTTTTAGGTGGAAGAGTTGCTGAAGCATTAATTCTTGGAGACATAAGTACAGGCGCAAAAAATGACATAGATAGAACTACATCAATAGCTAAGAAGATGGTTATGGAATATGGTATGACAGATGCTCTAGGACCTATATCTTTTGGAAAAGATGATGGTGAAGTATTCATGGGAAGAGACTTTGGAAGAACAAGAGATTTCTCTGAAGAGGTTGCATCTAAGATAGATAGAGAAATTAAAGCTTTAATTGATGAGGCTTATGAGAGAACAGAGACTATTCTCAAAGAGAATATAGATAAACTTCATGATGTTGCAAAAGCTCTACTTGAAAGAGAAAAACTTACTGCAGAAGAATTTAATGCAATAATGGAAGGAAAAACTCTTGCAGAATTTGATGCGGAAAAAGTAGTGGTAGATTCTCCGAAAGAGGAAAATGATATTCCTGTAGAAGAAAATAGTATTAGTTCTAATGATAAGTTTAAGGATTGGAATGTAGAAGCTCTTAATGATGAAGTGTCAACAGATGAAAATCAAATAGAAGAAATTTCAAACAATGAGAGTAACACATATAAAGAAAGTTAATACATTGTTTTAAAAGCACAGCTATTGCTGTGCTTTTTTTATAAAAGTAATTATGTTATAATGAACTTGAAAATGGAAGTGTATTGAAGAAACTATTGAGACAACTATATTTATAGTTATCATAGCTTAATTTATTTCTGAATTTTGAAAAAATAATACAAATAAATATAATACTTGGGAGGTTAATTTATGAAAACTGATATTGAAATTGCTCAAAGTTCAAAGATGATACCAATTTTAGAGGTAGGAAAAACCTTAGGTTTAACTGAAACTGATTTAGATCTTTATGGAAAGTATAAAGCAAAGATATCCCTAGATGTTCTTGCAAATAGAAAAGATAAGGATGATGGGAAACTTATATTAGTTACAGCAATTAATCCAACTCCAGCAGGAGAAGGAAAATCTACAGTAACTATAGGACTTGGTCAAGCGCTTTGCAGTTTAGGCCAAAATGCTGTTATAGCATTAAGAGAACCTTCATTAGGGCCAGTTTTTGGAGTTAAGGGAGGTGCTGCAGGTGGTGGATACGCTCAAGTAGTACCAATGGAAGATATAAATCTTCATTTCACGGGAGATATGCATGCTATTACAACAACAAACAATTTGTTATCAGCAGCTATAGATAATCATATTCATCAAGGAAATGAACTTCGAATAGATTCAAGAAGAATTATATTTAAAAGAGTTTTAGATATGAATGATAGAGCTCTTAGAGATATAGTAGTTGGTATGGGTGGCAAGCCTAATGGGTTTTTAAGGGAAGATGGATTCACAATTACTGTTGCATCTGAAATTATGGCAATACTATGTTTATCTAACAATCTTATGGATCTTAAGGAGAGATTTGGGAAAATACTTGTGGCATATGACCTTGATGGAAATCCAATATATTGTAAAGATTTAAAAGTTCAAGGTGCAATGGCTATGCTAATGAAAGATGCTATAAAACCTAATCTAGTACAAACATTAGATAATACGCCAGCAATAATTCATGGAGGGCCATTTGCAAATATTGCTCATGGTTGTAACAGTATACTTGCAACTAAAATGGCGCTAAAGCTAGGAGATTATGCTATTACTGAAGCAGGATTTGGCGCAGATCTAGGAGCAGAGAAATTCTTTGATATTAAATGTAGGTATGGAGGATTAAAACCAAACTGCGTAGTTATAGTTGCAACAATTCGTGCATTAAAACATCATGGTGGAGTTAAAAAAGATGAATTAAATATTCCAAATGTAGAAGCATTATCTAGAGGTGTTGTGAATTTAGAGAAACAAATAGAAAACATACAAAAATTTAATGTTCCAGTAGTTGTGGCTATAAACAAATTCATATCAGATAGTGATGAAGAAGTTAAGTTCATAGAAGAGTTCTGTAAAGCTAAGGATGTAGAAGTATCTTTGACCGAAGTTTGGGAAAAAGGAGCAGAAGGTGGAAAAGACTTAGCTAATAAAGTTATTTCAACTATTGAAAATAAAGAAAGTAAATTCCAAGTATTATATAATGAAGAACTCGGCATTAAAGAAAAAATAAAAGTTATTGCAAGGGAAATCTATGGAGCAGATGATGTTGAGTTTACAGCATCGGCTAAAAAACAGATTAGTGAAATCGAAAAATTAGGACTTCATAAGGTACCTATCTGTGTAGCTAAAACTCAAAATTCTCTTTCAGACAATCCTACTTTATTAGGAAGACCAACAGAATTTAATATATCTGTAAAAGAAGTTAAATTATCAAATGGAGCAGGGTTTATAGTTGCTCTAACAGGAACTATAATGACTATGCCGGGGCTTCCAAAGGTTCCTGCTGCAAATAAAATAGATATTCATGAAGATGGAACTATAGAAGGTCTATTCTAAATTCTTTAAATTTAAATTATATTATATATTAATTAGATTAATAATTAATCAGATATAATTAAAAATTAAAATTTATTTACTAATCCTATGATTTTCATAGGATTAGTTTTTTTTATAAATTTTAATAGACAGGAATTAAAATTTATTTAAACAGAATACTATAACTAAGATTATCTAAATTGTAGAAATTTTTAAATAAGAAATTCACAGAAAAATGAATTAAAACTTGCAATGAATATATACAAATGGTGTTAAATGTGTTATTATTATATACGGTAAAGTTAATATGTCAGGAGGCAGTAAAATGAATAAACTTGAAGTGTTTAATTCGCTTAAAGAGACATCACATTTAGGTGGTGGAGATAGTCAATTGCAAATGCAACACAACCTAAATAAACTTACAGCGAGAGAAAGAGTTCTTGCATTATTAGATGAAGGAACATTTGTAGAAATTGGTGCTCTTGTTTCAGACAATGGAGCCGGTGTAATTACTGGTCACGGAACTGTAAATGGTAGACTAGTATTTATATATAGTTGTGACTATACAGTTGAAGGTGGAACTTTTACAAAAGCTATGGGAAGAAAAATAATAAATATTCTTGATAATGCTGCTAAAATAGGTGCTCCTGTAGTTCAAGTTATTGATTCCATAGGTGGAAAATTAAATGAAGGAATAGAATTACTTGGTTCCTATGGATTAGTTTTAAATAAGTATGCTAAGTTAAGTGGTGTAGTTCCAAGAATATCAATTATTTGTGGTCCTTGTAATGGGATAGCATCATTAATTGGTACAATGAGTGATATAGTGGTTGCTGTAGATGAAATAAGCGATTTAAGTGTATCTTCTTTAGGGAAGCTTACTGAAAAAGAAGGTAAATATGTGGATAAATCAATGGTGAGCAACGGAGTAAGTGCTAATAAAAATAGTAATGCGCACATAAATACTGCTACTGAAAATGAAGCATTCCAAGTTGTGAGAAATATAATTTCTTATATGCCATCAAATAATTTAGAATTACCTACTGTTAGTAATGAAGATTTAAATTTAAATTTAAGTAAGCTAAATCTTGATGAAATGGTTGAAAAGGACAATTATTCCTTAGATGAAATATTAAATACTATAACTGATGTAGATAGTATTATAGATATATATGGAGGGTTTGCTGCAAACTTTAGAACTGTACTGGGAAAAATCAACGGTTTGACAGTTGGAGTTATATTAAACTCTAGCAATAAAGAAATTGATAATTTAGGATCAAATAAAGTTGCAAGTTTTGTAAAATTATGTGACAGTTTCAATATATCAATTTTAAGTTTAGTAGATACCAAAGGAGCATCAGTTTCTTTAGAAGAAGAAAATAATGGACTTGCTAAAAATATAGGAAAGCTTGTGTATTCGTTAATTGATGCTTCAGTTCCAAAGGTTTCTTTAATTATTGGAGAAGCATATGGCCTTGGATATGAAGTATTGGCTTCAAGAGAATCAGCTTTTGATGTCACAATGGCTTGGCCAACAGCAAAGGTATGTTTAACAAATCCAGAAGAATATATAAAAGGATTACACAGAGATGAGATATTTAACTCAGAGGAACATAAACAAGGGGAAAAAGATGTAATTGCTAAATATTATGATGAAGTAACAAGTCCATATAATTTAGCTAAGGTGGGAATTATAGATGATGTAATAAAACCAAGCGAAAGCAAGCAAAGGATATTTGCTATGCTAGATATGTTACAAAGTAAAAGAGAATTAAAATATCCTAAAACACATGGTAGTACACTAGTTTAGGAGGAATAAAATATGAAAGAAACATTATTCAGAAACTTCACTTTAGATAATTTATCCTTTGCATTAGGTGTAGCTGCCATTGCTATGATAATAGTGTTTGGAGTATTAATAGCACTTATGATAATAATTAAGTTACAGAGCTTTTTATTAGGAAGAGATTATAAAAAGAAATCCAATACTAATGATGAGCCTAAAGAGGAATCAATTACGGTAAGTGAAGTTGATAACACTGTGCAAGCAGTAGATATTAATAAAGAATATGAGTTAGTGGCAGCTATAATGGCATCAATATCTGCTCATACTGGTAAACCACTAGATGAACTAAATATAAAGAGTATAAAAAGGATTAATAATAATTCAAGTTGGAGAAATGCTTCTATTAAATAGAAGCGTTGTTAGGAGGATATTTCGTATGAAAAAATATAATGTTACAGTTAATGGAAGTTTATATCAAGTAGAAGTAGAAGAGGTAAAGGGTGAATTTGCTACCCTAGTAGCACCAGCAGCACCAATAGCATCAGCAAAACCAGTACAACCGACACAACCAGTAGCTCCAGCGGTGTCATCAACTCCAGCTGCATCACCAGTTGCATCGACAGCAGATGGTGCAAAGGTGGAAGCACCAATGCCAGGAACAATAGTTAAGGTACTTGCAACTAAAGGGGCAACAGTTAAACAAGGAGAGGTTCTCTTTGTACTTGAAGCTATGAAGATGGAGAATGAAATAATGGCTCCAGCAGATGGAACTGTAGTAGAGATAAATGTAACACAAGGAGCCGCAGTTAATACTGGAGATATATTAGCTGTTATTGGATAATAGGAGGTCAAATTAAATGAATGTTTTTGAAGTAATTAAGGATTTGTTTGCCTCTTCTGGGTTTGCGGCCTTAACATGGCAGCAAGCAGTGATGATAGGAGTATCTTTAGTTTTTATATGGTTAGCAATTGGTAAAAAATTTGAACCTCTTTTGTTATTACCTATAGCCTTTGGTATGTTACTTACTAACATACCATTAGGTAATATCATGGCTGAACCTGTAGGTAAGGAAGTAGGAGGATTGTTATATTACTTATCAAGAGGAGTTAAGTGGGAAATATTCCCTCCGCTTATATTCTTAGGGGTAGGAGCAATGACGGATTTTGGCCCATTACTTGCTAATCCATCTAGTGTACTTATGGGAGCAGGGGCACAATTTGGTATTTTCTTTGCTTTTGGAGTAGCTATTCTTTTTGGATTCACCCCACAAGAAGCTGCATCTATAGGAATTATAGGAGGAGCAGATGGTCCTACAGCTATATTCTTAACTAATAAGCTAGCAGGACACTTGTTAGGACCTATTGCAGTGGCAGCATATTCATATATGGCACTAGTGCCACTTATACAACCACCAATAATGAAGGCTCTTACAACTAAAGAAGAGCGAAGAATTAAAATGGGACAACTTAGACAAGTTAAGCAAATAGAAAAGATTGTATTCCCTATAGTTGTAACTATAATGGTAACTTTATTATTACCATCCTTATTGCCATTAATAGGAATGTTAATGCTTGGTAACTTATTTAAGGAGTCTGGAGTCGTTGGAAGACTTTCAGATACTGCACAAAATGCCTTAGTAAATATAGTTACTATATTCCTTGGACTTTCTGTTGGAGCAACTGCAACAGCAGAGGCCTTTATAAATCCTAAAACCATAGGAATAGTTATAATTGGAGTGGCTTCCTTTGCTATAGCTACAGCAGGAGGAGTACTTGTAGGTAAAACCATGTGTAAATTAACTAAAGGTAAGATAAACCCATTAATTGGATCTGCTGGAGTATCAGCAGTACCTATGGCAGCTAGAGTTTCTCAAGTTGTAGGTCAAAAGGAAGATCCTACTAACTTCTTACTTATGAATGCTATGGGGGCAAATGTCTCTGGAGTTATAGGAAGTGCAGTTGCAGCAGGTGTATTATTAACCTTATTTGGAGCTTAATATTAAGTTAAATTGTAAATAGTTTATAAAAAAGGTATGTACTTTTAAAATAAAGGTATATACCCTTTTTTATTTGATAATAATAAAAAAAAGGAGGCGATTATTATGAAAGATATAATGATTCAATCTCTAATTAAAAAAGAAAATGAGATTATTAAAAGTTATAAAAGTTATCTGACAAACATACCTGTCCAAGAAATTGACAACAAGGCACAGGACTCTATTGTAAGACATAATAATCATGTAAAGACTTTAAAAAATATTATAGGGAGGTAGGGGCCAATGTTCAATGGTAAGGATAAGGAAAAAAATATTAGAAGAAATTATATAAACAAGAAAGAGGAAAATTTAAAAAAGTTATATCTGAATATTTTGAATAATTCCAATGATGGAACATTAAAAGAAGAATTATATGAGATTTTTAAAGATGAGTTGGATATAATAAATAGTAATAATCTAATATAAACATAATAGAGTAGTCTAGAGTGATATTACATAAAATTCATTAACACATTAAGTAGTATTAACTTAAAAAAGTTAATTAAATTATATAGTTAAAGTGTTAAATGTGTTATAATAATTAGGAACATTTAAAAAGCAGCTTAAAAGCTGCTTTTAATTATATAGAGGTGACATGATTATGATATTCGTATTAGACGTAGGAAATACTAATATAGTATTAGGTATTTATAAGAATGAGGAATTAATAGTTGAGTGGAGATTATCTACAGATAATAGAAAAACTTCTGATGAATATATGATAGAAGTAGCACAGCTTTTTGCTTACAACAAGCTAGAGGTTAGTGATATATCAGGAGTTATTATTTCATCAGTAGTTCCAAATATAATGTATTCCCTAGAACATATGGTTAGAAAGTTTTTTAACAAAAAACCTCTAGTAGTAGGTCCTGGAATAAAAACTGGAATAAATATAAAATATGATAATCCTAAAGAAGTAGGAGCAGATAGAATAGTTAATGCAGTAGCAGCTCATGAAATGTATAAAAAACCATTAGTTATTATAGATTTTGGTACTGCGACTACTTTTTGTGCAGTAGCTGCTAATGGAGATTATATAGGCGGAACTATATCGCCAGGTATAAAAATATCCTCAGATGCTTTATTCCAAAGAGCTGCTAAACTTCCAAGAGTAGAGCTTATAAAACCAGAAACAGTTATTTGCAAAAATACAGTAGCTAGTATGCAAGCGGGTATTGTATATGGTTATATAGGTCAAGTTGATTTTATCGTAAGTAAAATTAAAGAGGAAATGATAGCATTAGGTGAGGAAAATCCTATGGTAATAGCTACAGGAGGTCTTGCTAATCTTATAGCAGAGGGATCAAAATCTATAGATAAAGTTGAACCATTCTTAACTTTAGAAGGACTTAGAATTATATACGAGAAGAACAGAGAATAGGTGATAGAATGAAAATTTCAAATATAAGCTTCGAAAATCCTGTATTTCTAGCTCCTATGGCAGGAGTTACTGATATAGCTTATAGAGGTATATGTAAAGAAATGGGATGTGGACTAGTTTATACAGAAATGGTTAGTGCAAAAGGGTTATATTATAATAGTAAAAATACCGGAACCCTTATGAGAATAAGTGATGAAGAAAAGCCAGTTGCATTACAGATATTTGGAAGTGAGCCAAAGATAATGGCATTTGCTTGTGAGTCTATTCAAGACATGGATGGAGTTGCTATTATAGATGTAAACATGGGATGTCCAGTACCAAAGATAGTTAAAAATGGAGAAGGTTCTGCTTTGATGAAAAATCCTAAGCTTGCTGGCGAAATTGTTAAAGAAATGAAGAAGTCTACAAATAAGCCTATTACAGTAAAGTTTAGAAAGGGTTTTGATTCAAATAACATAAATGCTGTGGAGTTTGCTAAATATTTAGAAGATGCAGGAGTAGATGCTATAACGGTGCATGGAAGAACTAGAGAGCAAATGTATGAAGGTAAGGCGGATTGGGATATAATAAAGCAAGTAAAGGAAGCTGTTTCTATACCTGTCATTGGAAATGGTGATATTTTCGAGGCTGAAGATGCTATAAATATGAGGAAACAAACTAATTGTGATGGTATAATGGTAGCGAGAGGTGCTATGGGAAATCCTTGGATATTTAAAGAGATAAAACAAGGAATTGATGGAAATTATATAGTGAGGCCTACTGATGTAGAAAGAATAGATATGTGCATGACTCATTTGAATAGAGCCGTAAAGTTCTTTGATGAAAATAAGGCTGTAAGAGAAATGAGAAAACATATAGCATGGTATATTAAGGGATTAAGGAATTGTACCGAAATTAAAGATAAAATCAACTCTGCTATATCCTATGATGAAATGTATGATTTATTAGAAAAATATAAATTAAATTATGAAAAGTGGTATTTTTAATATAAATATACCTTCATTGACAAGGAATTGCAGCTGTTTTATAATTAATCAAAGATTATAGAGACTATATATGATACAATTGAGTATTTATAATGATATAGAATTATTTAGTAAGATTGAAGGGGAGAGAAAAATGAGCGAAGCTAAAAAATACGTGATGACTTACGAAGGAATAAAGAAGCTTGAAGATGAGCTAGAGTACTTAAAAACAGTTAAGAGAAAGGAAATAACAGAAAAGATAAAGGTTGCTTTAGGATATGGAGATTTAAGTGAAAATTCAGAGTATGACGAAGCAAAGAATGAGCAAGCATTTGTTGAAGGAAGAATTATTCAACTTGAAAATATGCTAAGAAATGCATCTGTGGTAGATGAAAGTGAAATTCCTAAAGATATGGTTAGTATAGGAACAAGTGTAAAAGTGTTTGATTATGAATTTGATGAAGAAATAGAATTTTATCTTGTTGGTTCTGCTGAAGTAGATCCTTATGAAAATAAAATTTCAGATGAGTCCCCTGTTGGAAATGCGCTTATGGGGAAAAGAACAGGAGACATTATAGAAGTATCAACTCCAGATGGAATTAACAAGTATAAAGTATTGGAAATTAATAGATAATCATAAATGAAAAACTAGGAGGAATGGTCTATGGCTACAGAAGTTAACAATGATAATTCACAAGAAATTGTAGTAGATAATGAACAATTACAAGCTCAAGAAGCTGAATATAATGAACAAGTAATGATAAGAAGACAAAAACTAGCTGATCTTCAAGCCCAAGGAAAAGACCCTTTTGACGTATATAAGGTTGAAAGAACTCATGAGGCTCAAGAAATAAAGGATAACTATGAAGAACTTCAAGAAACAGAAGTTACAATTGCAGGAAGACTTATGTCTAAAAGAATTCAAGGAAAAGCTGGATTCTGCGATATTCATGATAGATCTGGTAAAATGCAAGTATATATAAGACTTGATAGGGTTGGAGAAGAACAGTTTAAAGATGCAAAAACTTTTGATATAGGTGATTTTTTAGAAGTTACAGGTATACCATTTGTAACAAAGACAGGAGAAACTTCTGTTAAAGCTAGCAAAGTAACTTTAATTTCTAAATCATTAAAACCACTTCCAGAAAAATGGCATGGACTTAAAAATCTAGATTTAAAATATAGACAAAGAGAAGTAGACCTAGTAATGAATAAAGATGTAAGGGATACTTTTATTAATAGAATAAAAATTATAAAAGCTGTAAGAGAATTCTTAGATAATAGAGGATACTTAGAAGTGGAGACTCCTATTTTATCTCCTATAGCTGGAGGAGCAGCTGCAAGACCATTCGTAACTCATCATAATACCTTAGATATAGATATGTATTTAAGAATTGCTACCGAGTTATACTTAAAAAGATGTATAGTTGGTGGACTTGAAAAAGTATATGATATGGGTAAAAACTTCAGAAATGAAGGAATGAGTATAAGACACAATCCGGAATTTACAATGATAGAATTATATGAAGCTTATGCTGATTATAACGATATGATGAAAATAACAGAAGAATTAGTTGCATATGCTTGTGAGAAGGTTCATGGTAGCACTAAAGTAAATTATCAAGGAACTGAAATAGACTTTACACCACCATGGAGAAGAATTACTATGATTGATGCTGTAAAGGAATATGCAGGTGTAGACTTCAATGAAATTAAGACAGATGAAGAAGCTAGACAAATTGCAAAAGAAAAACATTTAGAATTTATAAAGGAATTAAAAGATTGTACAAAGGCAGATATATTAAATGGTTTATTTGAAGAATATGCCGAAGAACATTTAATTCAACCAACATTCCTTTGTGATTATCCAGTAGAAATATCACCATTAACTAAGAAAAAACGTGGAAATGAAGCATTTACTGAGAGATTTGAAGGATTTGTTTATGGTAGAGAAGTTTGTAATGCTTATTCAGAACTAAATGATCCTATAGTTCAAAGACAAAGATTTGAACAACAAGCAAAAGAAAGAGAGCTTGGAGATGATGAGGCTTATCTAATTGATGAGGAATTCATGAGTGCTCTTGAGGTAGGAATGCCTCCAACAGGTGGACTTGGAATTGGTATAGATAGAATAGTAATGTTCTTAACTGATTCAGTATCCATCAGGGATGTTATACTATTCCCAACAATGAAACCCCTACAATAATATATAATTTTAAAATTAATTTTACCCAAAAATTATTACATATTAAAATAATTTTTGGGTAAAATGTTAAGGTGCTAATTTAATATATAATATAATTAAAGAGATATTAAATAATTATTGCATATTAAAAAGATTTTTGGATAAAATATTAAAGTATTCATATAATGTAAGCAAAAGAAATTATTTTTTAAATTTTATAAAATAGTGTTGAAATTTACATTTAATATGATATAATCTAAATATGAATTAAATATTCCGCGATAGCTCAACGGTGGAGCACTCGGCTGTTAACCGATAGGTTGGAGGTTCGAATCCTCTTCGCGGAGCCATTTTTTATAAGATAACTTACGGCGGGCTTTTAAGTCGGCTTATTTTGTTATAGTAAACAATATAACAAAATAATATTTTAATTTTATTTTGAATTATAATATGATGTGAGGATAATAATATTAAAAACTGAATAATAACGATGATAAAGAAAAGTAGTAATAAAGATTTTAAAGAGAGATGATGGCGGGTGTAAATCATTAAATCAATATTATGAAGGGAGCTTTTGAGTTAGTGATAAATTTTAAAGATGAGCTTTAGCTAATAAGGGTGGAACCGCGGATTAATTTCGTCCCTTAATTGGTTAAAGTTTTTTTATTTACAAATATTAATTTGTTAATTGCAATTAATAATAAAAACATTGATGGAGGTAATGAACATGGCAAAACAATTAACGATGGATAAAATGGTAGCTTTATGTAAAAATAGAGGATTTATATTTTCTGGGTCTGAAATTTATGGAGGACTTGCGAATTCATGGGATTATGGTCCTTTAGGTGTGGAATTTAAAAATAACGTTAAAAAAGCATGGTGGAAAAAGTTTGTTCAAGAAAATCCTTACAATATAGGTTTGGATTGTGCAATATTGATGAATCCAGAAGTTTGGGTAGCAACAGGTCATGTAGGTGGATTCTCTGATCCATTAATGGATTGCAAAGAATGTAAGGCTAGATTTAGAGCTGATAAGTTAGTTGAAGATCATATGGTTTCAGAAGGCGCAGAAGTAGCTGTAGCTGATGGATGGACTAATGAAGAGTATAAAGAATATATTGAAAAACATAATGTGGTTTGTCCAAAGTGTGGGAAAATGAATTATACAGATATAAGAAAGTTTAATCTTATGTTTAAAACTTTCCAAGGCATAACTGAAGACAGTAAAAATGAAATATATTTAAGACCAGAAACAGCTCAAGGTATTTTTGTAAACTTTAAAAATGCTCAAAGAACATCAAGAAAGAAAGTACCTTTTGGAATAGCTCAAATAGGTAAATCTTTCAGGAATGAAATTACTCCAGGTAACTTTACCTTTAGAACAAGGGAGTTTGAGCAAATGGAACTTGAATTTTTCTGTAAGCCAGGAACTGACTTAGAGTGGTTTGAATATTGGAAGGAATATTGTAAGAATTTCTTATTTAACTTAGGAATGGGTAAGGAAAATCTAAGGTTTAGAGATCATGAAAAAGAAGAACTATCATTCTACAGTAATGCTACTTGTGACATAGAGTTTTTATTCCCATTTGGATGGGGTGAACTTTGGGGAATAGCTGATAGAACAGACTATGACTTAAAAAGACACATGGAACATTCAGGAGAAGAGCTATCTTATCTAGATCCAACTACTAATGAGAAATATGTACCATACTGTATAGAACCATCATTAGGAGCTGATAGAGTTGCATTAGCATTCTTGTGTGAAGCTTATGATGAAGAAGAACTAGAAGGTGGAGATGTTAGAACAGTGATGCATCTTCATCCAGCATTATCACCATTTAAGGCTGCGGTACTTCCACTTAGTAAGAAATTAAGTGAAAAGGCTCTTGATGTATATGGAATATTATCTAAAAAGTTTAATGTGGATTATGATGAGGCTGGAAGTATAGGAAAGAGATATAGAAGAGAAGATGAAATAGGAACACCATTCTGTATTACTATTGACTTTGATACTATAGAAGATGAGAGTGTTACAGTAAGGGATAGAGATACTATGGAACAAGTAAGAATGCCAATAAGTAATCTAGTGTCTTATATAGAAGAAAAAATGGAATTTTAATAGAAGTCTATATAGATTTAAAATAGCTCTAGGCATTAATTTGCTTGGAGTTATTTTATAATAAAGAATATAGCAAGTTGAATATGTAAAGTAAAAATATATTGGTATGATAAATTAAGGGTGTTTAAAAATGTATTGTAGTCTAAAATTTAAATGGATATTGTATTTAAAGGTTCATTAATGGAGATTTATATAAATGGATAAAAAAATAACCGGATTTGCATCCGGTAAAAAATAGGGTTTAATCATGGGGATATGTTATGTGCAATGTTAAACCTTTGGGGAAAAGTTTTAACACCTTTACTTACGGCACAAACAGATTATAGCATATTAAAAAACTCATAGCAATAGCTTTTTAAAAAAATAATAAATTAAATTGAAAAAACATTGAAAAGTTAGTGGATTAAAGGGGAAAATAGGCGAAAATAAAGAAAATAGGGGAACTTTTGCAATAAATAGAATAAGTATTTTTCATAGAGTTTTTTTAAGTCTGATGTAGTGATATAATTATAGTATAGAAGTAAGCTAATATATGGCGGTACTGGAGGAATAAGAATGAAAAGAAATTTTAGTGAGTTTAAGAAGTTTATTAAGGATAAAAATGTAGCAGTAGTAGGAATAGGGGTAAGCAATATACCACTTATAGATTTCCTTGTTGGCTTAGGAGCTAAAGTAACTGCATTTGATAAAAAGAATATAGAAAAACTTAAAGAAGTTGTAGACAAGTATCAATGCAAAGGAGTTAAATTTGAATTGGGAGAAGTATATCTATCTAATTTGCATGGTTTTGATGTTATCTTTAAAACCCCATCTATGAGAATTGATAGTAAAGAATTAACTATAGCCAAAAATGAAGGTGCATATATAACATCTGAGATGGAGGAGTTTTTAAGATATTGTCCTGCTAAAATATACGGTATAACAGGAAGCGACGGAAAAACAACAACTACATCTTTAGTATATAGTATTTTAAGTGCGGCTGGTTTCAAAACTTGGGTTGGAGGGAATATAGGTACCCCATTATTCACAAAAATAGAAGAAATATCACCAGATGACAAGGTTGTTCTTGAGTTATCAAGTTTTCAACTTATGACTATGGATACATCTCCAGAAGTAGCTTTAATTACAAATTTATCACCTAATCATTTAGATATGCATATAGATTTACAAGAATATATAGATTCCAAAAAGAATATATTTAAATATCAAAATAAAGATAACCTGTTGGTGTTAAATGAAGATAATGATGTTACAAGAAATATTAAAGGGGAAGAAAATGGGCGTCTTTATACTTTCAGTAGAAATAGTGTTATAGAAAATGGAGCTTATTATAAAGATGGAGATATTTTTGCAAAAGGTAAAAAGGTATGTAATAAAAGTGAAGTATTGCTGAAAGGTATGTATAATATAGAAAATTTATTAGCAGCCTTTGCTTTAATAGCGGATGATGTGGATGTAAAATATATGAGAGAAGTTGCAACTACTTTTAAAGGTGTAGAACATAGAAATGAATTTGTAAGAAGCTATAGAGATGTAGAATATTATAATAATTCTATAGCTTCAAGTCCTACTAGAACATTAGCAGGTATAAAAGCTTTTGAAAAACCAGTAGTATTAATTGCTGGAGGACGTGACAAAAAAGTTCCTTTTGATCCATTAGCATATGAAGGATATCCATATATTAAATCATTGATTTTGCTTGGGGAAGCTAAGGAACAAATTAAAAAAGTTTTTGACAAATTAAAAAATGAAAAAGGTATCCATGTTGATATTCATATGGTTGATACGTTAGAAGAAGCTGTAAATAAAGCAGTAGAAATATCAGTAAGTGGAGACATAGTTGCATTAGCTCCGGCATGCACAAGTTTTGATATGTTTGAAAACTTTGAGATTAGAGGAAATAGGTTTAAAGAAGTGGTTAAGAACTTAAAGTAATAGAACATTATTAAAAAAATATATATCTATAATACTTTATATTAACTTAACAATAGATAGATATATTCCTAGAACGCAGTTTTGATTTACTGTTTTCTAGGAATTTACTTTTTTAATCATAATGTCAATTGAATTGTAAAGCATACTATAAGAAGATTATATTAGCTTGTTAGTTATAAGTAATAATGACACGCTATTGTACTTCACGTTTTAATATTTATTTTAATCTGGTTATACAAATGGTAAATCTCCTTGAAACCTGTATGAATAGAACAACTATTTGGGGCTGTATCAGAATGAAGT
>NZ_DGRF01000006.1:0-15751 GCF_002390995.1 Clostridium sp. UBA4395 | reverse complement strand
GAATTATCTATTTTGCGAAAGCTCCTTTTAATTGTATATAATTTACAATTTGTTTAATTATTTATGGTACTTGTAGGTTATGACAAGGATAATTATTATTTTAATGATCTCTATGAAGGTAATGGGGTAGTTGGCTATGATAAGAAGTTAGTTGAAAAAAGATTTAAGGAATTGGGAGACCAATCAGTAGTTATTTTAAATAATAAATTAATGAATAAAATATATTAACATAAACATGGAGCTTATACTTTAAGAATATTAAAGCATAGGCTCTATATTTTATAAGAGTTAATGAATTATGTTTCATAGCTACCATTCTTATTATGTGAACATATTGTAAGAATTTCTTAAGGGTTATATAAACAATTATTTAATATTTCAAGGGTAATATAGAAGTATAGCTTGAGAGAAGTCATGGTATAATTAATATGAAGTGGAGGGGAGTACAATGAATTACAATATATTAGTAGTTGATGATGATAAAGAAATAATAGATGCCATTGAAATATATCTCTCAAACGAAGGATTAAAAATATATAGAGCTTGTGATGGGATTGAAGCTTTAGAAACTTTAGTAGATACGGAAATACATCTTATCTTGATGGATATAATGATGCCAAGGATGGATGGAATTAGAGCAACTCTTAAAATTAGAGAAGAAAAAAATATTCCAATAATTCTTATCTCTGCAAAGTCAGAGGACACGGATAAAATCTTAGGCTTAAATATGGGAGCAGATGATTATATAACAAAACCTTTTAATCCTTTGGAGTTAATTGCAAGGGTTAAATCACAACTTAGAAGATATGTGACCTTGGGTAATTTTAACAAAGAAGAAGAAAAGGAAGTTTTAAAAAGTGGTGGATTAGAACTAAACACTAAAAATAAGGAAGTATTTGTTGATGGTGAAAGTATAAAACTAACACCTATAGAATTTAAAATTTTAGAATTATTACTTAAGAATAAAGGGAGAGTCTTTTCCATGGAAGAAATATACGAAAGAGTTTGGAATGAAACTAGCTACAATGTAGATAATACTGTAGCTGTGCATATAAGAAGGATTAGAGAAAAAATTGAAATTAATCCAAAGGAACCAAAATATTTAAAGGTGGTGTGGGGAATTGGATACAAAATCGACAAGTGTTGATGAAAAGGATAGAGAATATGAAGAAATGGTAAAAGACTGTAGAAGAATAAAAATAGCAAAGACTATAGCTATTATAATAACTGTAGTAATGGTCTCCATATCCCTAATTTCTTTTAAAGATATTAGAGTTAATAGTGGTATTTTTGATGAAAGAAGTCTGTATGGAAGTAAATTTTTAGGAAGTGAAATCAACTCCTTTACAGAAAAGATTCTTGAAGTAATGGAATTTTATAAAACAGAAGATTATATTAAAGAAATAAAAAATTTAACCCAGGAAGAAATTCAATGGAAAAAAGAAATTATAAGAAAGAAGATTCAAGAAGAGTATGATAATGAGCGAATTAAGTTACATGAAAAATACACTAACAATTGGGATGAAGAGAAGGTTAACAAAGAGGAAGAAGCTATCTATAAAAGTATAGAGGAAAAGTACAATTATAGTGATGAAGAACTAAAAAAGTTAATAGTTGAAGAGAAGTTGGTGAATTACAATAGGTATATTAAGACTTTGGATAGCTATTCAAATTTAAGGTATATTGCCTATGATAAAGCTAATGACATATGGCTTACCAACTATAAACAAGGTAAGGATGCCATTGAGGAGTTAAAGAAAAATAGTGGTTATTTTTCGGAATATCATATTTCTAACGGAGTAGAAAACAAAAATATATTTATTAATGGAGAACTTATTAAAGATAAGGAAGTAAATGAATATGGTAACTACAGGGAAGGTTATGGAGCTACTGTAGTAGTTAAACATAGTTATAATGAGAATGGTAATAGTTATACTAATGAAGAGAACTTTAGAGTAAAAGGAGACTTGGATATATATGTAGCAGTGCCAAGTAAACTAGTAGCTGGAGATAGCATATATAATACCTATGAAAAATTTCTGCAAGCTAATTCTATTGTAGATACAGAAATAGGCATTTTAGTAGCCTCATTATTTGGGGTAGTAATTATGATTTTTGTCCTTAGAAAGTTTAGGTATAAGCCATGCTATTCAAATAGAATAGTAGAAAAATTGAAAAATATGCCTTTAGAATTTAAGTTATTAGGTATATTAATGGGGTGGATATCTTATCATATGTTTTTTACACATAATTGGAGTAATGAATATAGATATACCATCAATATTAATAATATAATTGTGGTAACATTAATTTTGATAGCTTATTACTTAATTATCAAAGCCTTACTTCAAAATTATAAGGAGAATACACTTCTTAAGGATAGTTATGGAGTAAAACTTTATAATCATTTATGTATAGCTATGGAAAAAGGTACTTTAGGAAGAAAATTAGTATTGGCTATAGGCGTATACGTAGCTATTTGTACTAGTGTATCTTTAATATTAATGGTTATAGTAGGAGCAGTAGGAGCAGTTATTGCCCTTGGCTTTGATATAGTTGCTACAGCAATTGTTATATATAAATTAGTAAAAGAGTTTGCTTATTTAAATAAGATAACTAATGGTGCTAAGCTTATTTCAGAAGGAAAAATTAATGATGATATATCAGAAGAGGGTAAGGGAGCATTAAGAGATCTTGCTCATAGTATAAACAATATGAAGCAAGGACTTAGAAAATCTATAGAAAATGAAAATAAAAGTGAGAAAATGAAAACAGAGCTTATTTCAAATGTATCTCATGATCTTAAAACTCCATTAACATCAATTATTAATTATGTAGATTTACTTAAAAGAATGGGCATTGAACCAGAAGAAGCTAGGGCCTATGTAGAAGTTTTAGATAGAAAATCTCAAAGATTAAAGATATTAATAGAAGACTTATTTGAGGCTTCAAAGGCTGCCAGTGGAGCTATGCAGTTAAATTTTGAAAAAATAGAGTTAAATGCTTTAATAAAGCAGACGTTAGGAGAAGCAGAGAATAGAATTAAAGAAGCAAATTTAGATTTTAAAACCAATATACCGTCAGAAAAAATATATATTAATGCTGATGGAAGAAAGATTTGGAGAGTATTTGAAAACCTAATTTCTAATGCTATAAAATATTCCCTAAAAAGCACTAGAGTTTATGTGGATGTAAAATCTGAAAATGGTAAGGTATATATAACAATGAAAAATATATCAGCCTATGAATTAAACTTTGATGCTAGTGAGATTACAGAAAGATTTAAAAGAGGAGAAGAATCAAGAAATACAGAAGGTTCAGGCTTAGGTTTAGCCATTGCAAAAAGCATAATAGAACTTCATGACGGAACTTTAGAAATAGGTATAGATGGTGATTTGTTTAAGGTGACTGTTGAGTTTAATATTTATGAATAATACATTCTAAAGAATATATAAAGAGAATATACTGTTTGAAAATAGATTAAGTACTTTAGTAAGTATTTAGTCTATTTTTAAGCAGCTTTTTTATGCCATGAACTTATTGTAGCTATATGTAATATATGGTATAATATCTGGTGACTGGACGGTCAGTCATTTAAATTTAATAATAATGGGGGTACTAAAGTGTTATCAAAATTCAGCGTGAAGAAACCTATGACAGTTATAGTAGGGGTTGTATTGGTTATTATTCTTGGAATTATATCTTTTACATCAATGACTACTGATTTATTACCTAGTATAGATTTACCTTATGTAGCAGTAATAACTGCCTATCCTGGTGCAAGCCCAGAGAAAGTTGAGCTTACTGTGACAAAGCCATTAGAGCAAGTTTTATCTACTACTAGTGGAGTAGAAGAAATTAATAGTATTTCTAGTGAAAACTCAAGCATGGTTATTATTCAGTTTACTCAAGGGACTAATATGGAAAGCGCTATGATTGAGATGAATGGAAATGTTGATATGGTTAAATCCCAACTTGATGATGAAGTGGGGACACCTATGCTAATAAAGATAAATCCAGATATGCTACCAATTGTAGTTGCTAGTGTAGACTTTGATGGAAAAGACATTACTAAAACATCAAATATAGTAACAGAGGAGATTATACCTGAATTTGAACGATTGGATGGAGTAGCATCTGTTTCTGGTACAGGGATAATTGAGGAAAGTTTACAAATCTCTCTGAAGCAAGAAAAAATAGATAAGCTTAATAATAGAATTCTTAAATCTATTGATGGAAAACTATCTCAAACTAAAGCAGAATTAGATAAAGCTGAAAAAGCTTTGCAAGATGGTAAAGTTAAGTTTAATGAAGAAAGTGATAAGCAGAAGGAAAAGTTATTGGAAGGTAGTATGAGCCTTTCTTCCGGAAAATCTCAAGTTGAACAAGGGCTAAAACTATTAATCCAAGGTCAAGAAGAATTAGAAAAAAAGCGTGATGAGATTAAAAAGGAAAAGGAAAATCTAGAGAAAGTTATAGAAGAGCAAATAAAGGCAGGAGAAGAAACTTCAGCAGAAGAAAAGTTAAAATTAACACAACTATCTATAACTTTAGAAGATACTAATAAAAGTATTGAAGAGATTTTAAAGCAAAAGAAGGAATTAGAGAAGAAGTTATCAGAAATTATGGGGGGAGAAAAACAATTAGAAGCTGGAAAGGCCACCCTTAACTCTGAGTTAGCCAAGGCACAACTTCAACTAGAAGAAAGTGAAGAGGCTATTAAGAAAGGAAAAGAAGAATTTAAAATTGCAGAAGAAAATGCATATAAAAAAGCAGGATTAGATGGAGTGATTTCCCAAGGTTCATTAAGTAGTATATTAGCAGCAGAAAACTTTTCTATGCCAGCTGGATATATTACAGAAAATAAACATGAGTATTTAGTTAAGGTAGGAGACAAATTTTCAAATGTAGATGAAATAGAAAACTTAGAAATGATAACCTTGGATATAGATGGTATTGGTACAGTAAAGCTTAAAGATGTAGCAGATATAGGATTTGTAAATAATTCCCATGACATGTATGCAAAAATTAATGGTAATGATGGTATTTTACTTTCTTTCCAAAAACAAAGTACAGCTTCCACTGCTGAAGTATCCCATGATATAAATAAAACTATCAAAAAATTATCAAAAGAAAATCCAGATATGCATATAAATCAGCTTAGTGATCAAGGAATGTATATTGATATTGTAATAAATTCTGTATTAAATAACTTAATTTTAGGAGGAATTCTTGCAATAATAATATTACTTGTTTTTTTAAGAGATATAAAACCAACATTTATAATAGCAATGAGTATACCCGTAAGTTTATTATTTGCAATAGGTCTAATGTATTTTAGTGGAGTTACTATGAATGTAATATCTTTAGCAGGACTAGCGTTGGGAGTTGGTATGTTAGTAGATAATAGTATTGTAGTAATTGAAAATATATATAGATTAAGAAGTGAAGGTATGTCTTCGGCTAAGGCTGCCGTTTATGGTGCAGCTCAAGTTTCAGGAGCAATATTTGCATCTACTTTAACAACAATTTGTGTATTCTTACCTATTGTATTTACTCAAGGAATATCTCGACAACTGTTTACTGACATGGGACTAACAATTGCGTATTCATTAATTGCTAGTTTAATTATAGCCCTAACCTTGGTGCCTACTATGTCATCTACTATGCTAACCAATACTAAAGAAAAGCCCCATAAACTTTTTGATAAAATTGTAGGTATTTATGTAAAGTTACTAGATAAAGCCCTTAATCATAAGATTATAATTATAAGTTTAGTGGTAGTATTATTAATTTCTAGTGCTTATAGTGCTTTTTCTATGGGGACAGCATTTATGCCAGAGGTTGATAGTAATGAGATAATGGTATCAATAGAAATGCCTAAGGAAAGTACTACCATAGATGCTAGAGAAATGAGTAATAAGGTAATGGATATAATCCTTACAATACCAGATGTTAAAACAGTAGGTGCTATGCAAGGTGGAAATGGATCCATGGGCCTTTTAGGTGGTAATGGTAGCAATAAAGCGGTATCTATGTATATAATTTTGAAAGATGAAAGAAGTAACACTAGTCAACAAGTGGCTACTAGCATAGATGAAAAGACAAAGGACTTGAATTGTGATATAACTGTAAATTCATCTAGTATGGATATGTCAGCTATGGGTGGGTCAGGTATAGAAATTCTTGTTAAAGGTAATGACTTAGATAAACTTAAGGAGATAGCTACTGATCTAACAGGAATTTTAGAAAACACTGAAGGAACAATTGATATATCAAATGGCCTAAAAGATGCATCAGAAGAGACTAGAATTACAGTTGATAAAAATAAGGCACTTAAATATGGACTTACTGTAGCACAAGTATATCAACAAGTGGCTACAGCTATTAAGAATGAAACTAAATCAACTAATATTACCATTAACTCTAATGATTATCCTGTAATAGTTGTAACTGAGTCGAAGGAAGAATTAACAAGGGAAACATTGAAGGATTATACTATAAAAGCTACAGTTAATGGTGAAGAAAAGGAAGTATCCCTTAAGGATATATCTACAATTTCAGAAGACCAGGCATTAGCTTCTATTAATCATAAGAATCAAGTACGAAGTATGTCGGTTACTGCAGGTATAGACAATGAACATAATATTGGACTTGTCAGTAGAGATGTAGAAAGCAAAATAAGTTCTTATAAATTACCTGAGGGATACACCATAGATATTACTGGAGAAAGTGAAACTATTAATGAAACCTTAGTAGATTTAATAAAAATGATTTCACTAGCTATTGTTTTAATATATTTAATAATGGTAGCTCAATTTCAGTCATTATTATCACCATTAATAGTAATGATTACTATACCTCTAGCGTTTACAGGAGGACTTTTAGCATTAGTAATAACTGGTTTCGAGATAAGTATGATTTCCATGCTAGGTTTTCTTGTATTAGCAGGAATTGTAGTTAACAATGGTATAGTTTTTGTTGATTATGTAAATCAATTAAGGTTACAGGGTGTGGATAAAAGAAGTGCTTTAATTGAAACTGGAAAGGCTCGTATTAGACCTATACTTATGACAGCATTAACTACTATTTTAGGACTTTCAACCCTTGCTATGGGAATAGGAATGGGAGCAGATATGATTCAACCAATGGCTATTGTGACCATAGGAGGATTAACCTATGCTACACTATTAACATTATTTATTGTTCCTATTATATACGACATATTGCATAGGAAGGCTTTAGTAGTAGTAGAGGTTGAGGAGGGTAAAAATGTTTGATAATAACTATGGTAATAGAGAAATAGATATATTTAATGCTGTAATAAAGCTTATGAATGAAGGCGTAGACCTTCATTCAGTAAAAGCTGCTGATATTGCAGAAGTGGCTGGCATAGGGAAAGGAACCCTGTATAATTATTTTAAGTCTAAGGAAGAAATACTAGCAAAGGCTATTATATATAATATAGAAATTCAATTTAATGAAGTATTTAGCATAGTTAATAAAGCTCAGGGATTTAAAAATAAATGTTATGGTTTATTCAAATTAATAGAAGAAAATTCTAGAAGCAAAAACTCAAACTTTATACTGGCTTTATCAAGTATTGAAACAGATAAACTAAGACAATATTTAGAAGAAGGTAACCAAATTTTTATAAAGCGAAAGGAAGAAATGTCTGACGCTGTAAGAAGGTTAATGGAAGTAGGAATAGATGAGGGTATAGTTAAAGCACAAGAAAATAGAGAGTATGAATATTATGTATTTATAAGTGCTATGTTAGGCTATTCAAATTATTTTTGTTCTACATTAAACCTTGAAGCCATGGATATAGAAAAGATAAAAGAAAATGCCTATACCTTAATTTTAAAAGCGTTAAATTAAGACCTTTAGCTCTGGTAGAATTATTAGCAGAGAGCATATATGTTATAATTTAAATATATTATATATAATTTGGGGAGGAAGTTAGTATGTATTTTGAAAAACCAGGAAAACAGAATACTAAAGATACATTAGAGAGTGCATTAAAAACAGCTCGTAAAAGGAGTATTAAGACTATAGTAGTACCTACTAGTACAGGGAATACTATAGAGGAGTTTCTTAAGTTAGATATAGATGGAATAAACATAGTATGTGTTACACATGTTAATGGGTTTAAAGAACCCGGAGTTCAAGAAATTTCTGCAGAAAAACTAGCGTTATTTAAAAGTAGAGGAATTAAGGTTGTAACTACAACCCATGTGCTTAGTGGAGCAGAGCGTGGACTTTCACGTAAGTTTGGAGGAGTAAATCCTGTAGAAATAATTGCATACTCTCTACGTATGTTAGGTCAAGGTACTAAAGTAGCAGTGGAAATAGCAGTAATGGCTTTAGATAGTGGTGCTATAGGATATATGGAGCCCATTATAGCTTTAGGGGGAACAGGCCTAGGAGTAGATACTGCCATCATTATGCGTACGTCTCATGGTTCTAATATTTTAGATTGTAAAATAGATGAATTTATTTGTAAGCCAAGTTTATAGTATAATTTTATTTAACTTATTTTAAACTCAATATTCCATTAAGTTTATAGAACTGTCTCAAAACAATTTACTAATATAAGATGTAATTTGTTTTGAGACAGTCTTTTTTGTGGGTAGATTTCATAGTGATCCGTTATTTTAAGAATAATTTATTTTTATGCTTAAAATTAGTCTAAAGTGCAAAAGCTAAAGTAAAATAATTTATGTTTTATATCAAGGAGGACATTATGAAACTTAAAAGAATGATTTCTATGTTATTAATAATTATAAGTATAATGAATTTTACTGGGTGCGGTAATTTAAAAGGTCCTAAAAATGATGAAGGGCAAATATCTACTACGGCTGGAGGAAATATAATTGTTCCAGTAACAGAGAAACCAGAAATAGTAAACCCTGCATTTACCAATGTCGGAGAGGTTCAGCTAGTGTCTAATATAATTTATTCTCCACTTTTTTCTTATGGAGACGGAGATGTTAGAACTTATCTAGCAGAGTCCGTTGACTTTAAGGATAATATGGAGATAACTATTAAATTAAAGGAAAATCTAAAATGGCATGATGGTAAACCTATAAATGCAGATGATTTGGAATATACAATAAACCTGATTTTAGATGAGAATCAGGATTCACCCTTAAGAGAGTATTTAATTATAGATGAAAAGCCCATAAAAGCAGAAAAATTAGATGAATTAACTATTAAAATAACCCTTCCAGTTGAGAACTCAATGTTTTTGTATAATATTTCCAAGGTGGTTCCTATTCCTAAACATATTTATGAAAAGGAAGGTATAGTTTCCACTTCGGAGGGAAATAAGACACCTATAGGATCTGGCCCCTTTAAATTTAAAGAATGGACTAAAGAAGATAGTATGGTTTTAGAAAAATATGATGATTATTATTCAGGAAGTCCTAAGGCTGATTTCATAACAATAAAAGTATTTTCATCAGAAGAAGCTGCAGAGGAGGCTTTTAATAAGGGAGAGCTAACCTTAGTTAAAGCAAGCCCAGAATTATATGATAAAGCCTATAAGGGAGAAGAATTTCAATCTTATACTTTTAGCCAAGGAAGATTAAACTATATAGTTTTTAATCAAAATCTTAGTTCAATGCAAAATATAGTATTTAGAAAAGCACTATCCTATGCTTTAGATAGAAAAGAAATGATAGTTTCAGCCTATGGAGAATCAGGTGCAGAGAAGGTAGAAGAAGGGAATTCAATTTTAATTAAAGAGGCAGAACTATACATAGAAGATGAGGTAGAAGTATATAATCATGATATAGAAAAGTCTAAAGCATTAATAGAAGAAAGCGGAGTTGCTATAAATAACCTTAAGTTAGCATATAATACAGAAGCTTTTGCTCATAAGGAGTATGCAGAAATTGTACAGAAACAATTGAAAGACATAGATATAGAGGTTGACATAGTACCTTATGAAAATGTAGATTTTTATAACAAGTTATATAGTAAAGATGATGAATGTGCTTTATACATTAGTGGATATTCTTTAGGATTAGCTCCAGAAGATTATAGAAAGATGTTTGAAACAGGCTCTTACTATAATCAAACAGGATATACTAACTTTAAAGTAGATAATTTATGGAAGGTAGGGGCAGAAGAGGTAGATGCAGATAGAAGGAAAGCAATTTATCGAGATATACAACGTCAGATTGCATCAGATGCAGCAATTTATGCTATAGATTATGAACAAAACCTTATGGTAGCACAAAAAAACCTAGATGGGGTACCAGAAGCTAAACCTACAGCTAATATACTTTTTGAAGATTGGTCAAAGTTACATTTAAATAGTAAATAAACTACATGTAATTTAAGCGCTGAAACGTACTTAATAGTTATAAGAAAGATTACTTTCAACAATGCAAGGAAATTTCAGCGCTGATTTAACTTTGAATATTTTAAAACTCATTTATAAACCAATAGGATACATTTAAATACCACCATACTTTTTAATAAGAAAGCCTATTTTTTCTGGATCTATAGGCCATCCAAGTTCTCTAGTAACATCCAGCATAGCATGGATATTATCCATAGGAGTTTCAACAGGAAGTCCACATCCAGACATTACTGAATAGCCTTTAGGACTATCATAACCATCCCTTATACATATTAATGTAGCTACCTTAACTTCATTAGGAGTACCGCTATACATTACAGTAGAAGGATCTACATTTCCCATGATTTTTATTTGGTTTCCTATAGTTTCTTTACACTTTGATAGGCTTACTACATTATCTATGCTAAATGCACTGAAACCTAAGTCTACTATATCTTGCCAAATAGGATCTGTTTTTCCACAAATATGAACAGAAGGAGTTGAACCTTTATCTTTTATGAAGTTAACTAATTGTTCCATATATGGCGTACAGTATTTTCTGAAATGGATAGGGCTAATAACAGTGGAAGATGCCATAGGTTCACAGATGCTAATTCCAACGCCTTGTTTTAGAGATTCTTTCACAAAAGAAATACAACTATCAAGAGAAATTTTGCATAGTTTATGAACGGCTTCAGGATTTCTTATCATGAGTTTGGTCATTTCTTGAACACCAATTAAGAAACATGCATTAGTGAATGGTCCTACTATTGCTGCACTACAAGGAACTTCAGAACCTATAGCATCTTTTACGATTTTCATAGCTTCTATATGAATAGGAAGCCTTCCATCCTTTAATGGGTTTACAGGGGTAAGGTTACTTAGTTCATCTATAGATTTAATTGCTGGTTCAAGTAGGTCTACAGTATTATCCTCTGGATATTTCATTTTTGCACCCATGGCTTCTGAAATGATAAATAAATCTGTAAATATTTTAGCACCATCTCCACCAAATCTTTTGTGGGTTTCTATAACTGCATGGGATAGAGCTTTACTACTATGATTAAACTCAGAAATTTTTAATCCTGCTACCCTTGCGATACCATTGGAAAGATTTGGATTGCATTGTATTCTATCGATAGTGTTTCCTTGAGAAATTGCTATAGCCCTTTCCATAGGAGTCATTTTATCTTTAAACATTAGCTACACTCCTCCTTGAAACAAGCTCTTTAGCTAAACGAGCAGCCTTTGAAGCCTCAACTTCATAACCATCTGCCCCTATTTTATCTGCAAAGCTTTGAGAGATGGGTCCACCACCTATCATGACTACAACATTATCTCTAAGTCCAGCATCATTTAACATATCAATAACTACCTTCATATTATCCATAGTTGTAGTCATTAAAGTAGACATTCCAACTAATGTAGCTTTTGTTTCTTTTACTTTATTTATGAATTCCATAGGAGGAACATCTCTTCCTAGGTCATATACTTCAAAACCACATGTTTCAAGCATAATTTTGAATAAATTTTTACCTATGTCATGGGTATCGCCCTCTACTACACCAACAACAGCCTTATGTTTTATCCCATTAGAAGCAAATTTTAGATGAGGTCTAAACTTATCCATACCTGCATACATAGCATCAGAACACATAAGTAGCTCAGGAATATAATACTCCTCTTCCTCATATAAAATTCCTGCCTTATCCATTCCTACAGCTAAACCAGAAGCTATTCCATCATAGGCATCATATCCTAGATTTAGGTATTCGTCAGCTTTAGATCTTACTAAATCTTCATCCATATCAAGGACGCTGTTACATAGAGCATCTAAAAGTAAATTTTTCTTTTCGTCCATTTTCACACACACCTTTTTGCTTTATTGTAGGTTTCTATAAATTCATAAAAAAATAAATTTATATCCAAGTATATAATAATATTTTTTTTAGAATAATTTAGTATTATTTGAAATAACTATTAGTTAAATTTATTTATTTAAAATTCTAACTAAAGATAATGAAGAATTATCAAAATATATTGACAAAAATTCTAAAAAGGCATATTATATAGAAAATATATATTTATAATTCTTTGAAAGGAAGAGTAAATATTACTAAGTATGTAAAGCGAGTAGAGGATGGTGGAAGCTCTATGAGAAAAGTAGTATTGAAAGACATCCTGGAGATATTTACCTGAAATGAAAAGTAGGGTAGATCGGATTCCCCCGTTAAAGGGATTGAGATGATAAAGTAAATAATACTTAATCAAATTAGGATGGTACCGTGAATATTGCTTTCGCTCCTATTGGAGTGAAGGTTTTTTTATTTTAATGAAATAGAGCTCATTTCATTAATGTAAGTTTTCTTAGAATACCGGTATAAGGCATCTTGAGATGCTTTAAGAAAATTAATCTATCCTAATATATAATAATTTCTAGAGTTTATAACTCTAAGAATTTATTAGTATTTAATTACTATATCAGCAAGGGTGGTACCGCATATTTTGCCCCTTGAGCCGTTGGCTTAAGGGGCTTTTAAAATGTTTAAATTTAGGAGGTATAACAATGAAAAGAGTATTAGTAAATAATTTAATTGATCATATGAATAAGAAAGTAAAAATATCAGGATGGATTTATCGCATAAGAAAGTTGAAGTCTATTACTTTTATAGTATTAAGAGATAGAACAGGTCTAGTGCAATGTGTAGCTGAAAATTCTATTGCTGAAAAAATGGATTTAAAAACAGAATCTGTAGTTTCTATTGAGGGTGTAGTTAAAGAAGGAAAAAATAAATTAAATAACTTTGAGATTGAAATTGAAAGTATTGAAGTTATTAATTCTACAATAGGGGAACTTCCTATAGAAGTTAATAATAAAGACCTAAACATTAATTTAGACACTATGTTAAATAATAGAGTATTAAGTTTGAGACATGAAAAAATAAGTTCAGTATTTGGCATTCAAAATATACTAGTTCAGGGATTTAGAGAATTTTTAACTAAGGAAGGGTTTACAGAAATTTTCACACCCAAATTAGTATCTGAGGGAGCAGAAGGAGGAACAGAGGTATTTAAGGTTAAATATTTTGAAAGAGAAGCTTATCTAGCTCAAAGCCCTCAGTTTTATAAACAGATGATGGTAGGTGCAGGTTTTGAAAGAGTTTTTGAGATAGCTCATGTATATAGAGCAGAACAGCATAATACCAATAGGCACTTAAATGAATATATAAGTATGGACTTTGAAATGGGATTTATTGAAGATGAAAGAGAAGTTATGGACATGGAAGAAAGACTATTAAAGTATATTTTAAATAAGGTTAAAGAAGAGGGAAATAAATACTTAGACATACTAGAAGTTAAAATTCCACAAATCCAAGAACAAATACCTAGAATGAAGTTGAAGGATGCCTTAGACATATTAGAAAAAGAGTACGGCAAAGAGAACTTAGATGGAGACCTTGACCCAGAGGGTGAAAAACTTATTTATAGATATGCCAAGGAAAGGTTAAACTCAGATTTCATATTTTTAACCCATTACCCAAGGAAAAAGAGACCAATGTACACCATGCCTTGTGGAGAACTAGAGACTTACAGCTTTGACTTATTATTTAGAGGAGTTGAAATAACTACTGGAGGACAAAGAATTCATAATTATAATGAGTTAATAAAAAATATAGAATATAAAGGCCTTACCCCAGAGAATTACAGCAGCTATACCTGTGTATTTAAACAAGGTATGCCAACCCATGGAGGTCTTGCCATAGGATTAGAAAGATTAACGGCTCAGCTATTAGGATTAGAAAATGTAAGAGAAGCATCACTAATTCCTAGGGACAGAACTAGACTTACACCATAAGTGACCTTAGGAGCAAAGAAAAAAATTAAAATTTAAGTATAAGTTCTAAGTCCAGGATATTATTATACATCCTGGACTTTCATTAAAACATATACAAATTATTGTATTACTTCACAGCTTGAAGTGCAGCTTCATAGTTAGGTTCATCAGTGACTTCGCTGCAATATTCTACATAGGTAATTGTGTTATCTTCATCTAATACAAAAACAGCTCTAGTAAGTAATCCTAGTTCATTGATGTATACTCCATATCTATCACCAAATTCTCTAGTTTTATAATCGGAAAGAGTAATTACATTTTTAATTCCGGCAGCTCCGCACCATCTACCTTGAGCAAAAGGTAAATCCATTGATATGGTGTATATAGTAACCTTATTAAGTTTAGAAGCTTCTTCATTGAATTTTCTAACTTCCATATCACATACACCTGTATCTATAGATGGAACAACTACAAAGATTCTTTTTCCTTTAGTATCTTGTAAAGTAACAGGTTGTAGTTCATTATTAATTAAAGTAAAGTCAGGAGCCTTATCTCCTACTCTTAGTTGAATTCCTTTTAAAGTAATTGGATTGCCTTGAAATGTAATTTCCAAGCATATCATCTCCTTTTTAATTTATATTCCATAGATATAATATGCTCAAATATACTATTTATTATAAGGTTTTATAACAATATTTAAATAGTAAACAATATTATAAAACTGCCTTTACAGCTATAATAATTAAAATAATTCCGCCTAATACTTCAGCTTTTTTACCAAGTAAATCTCCACATTTCTTTCCTATGAAGATGGCGATAAAACTACAAATAAATGTGGTTATACCGATGATACAAATAGCTGGAAGAATAGCAATATTCATAGCGCTAAAGCCGATACCTACTGCAAAAGCATCTATACTAGTAGCTATTCCTTGAAAAAATAAAAGCTTGTAGGTAAGGGGTACAACTTTATTTTCATCTTCTACTTTATCTAGGAATATGCCTTCTTTTAACATATTTGCCCCTATAAATCCTAATATGATTAAAACTAAAATACCAGAATATTTACTTAAAATTTCTGAGAACATTCCTCCTGCATAATAACCTAGAAAAGGCATTACCCCTTGAAAGAAGCCGAAGAATAAAGGCATAGCTATAATTTTTGTTTTAGTAGCATCCTTGTACACCATACCATTAGTCATAGATACTGCGGCAGCATCCATACTAAGACATAATCCTATCATTATAATTTCAATAGTACTCATTAAAAAACTCCTAAATCTTATTTTATTAAATTTTAGGTTATCCTCCTCATACATAATAAAAGACCCATGTATAGCAAAGTTTAAAGTATCTCTTTTACTAGAGACATCTTAATTAAGCTATACATGAGTCTTGTTCTTTAAGGCAAGCCAGATTAAAAAATTAATCATTATGTTGACTTGTCACGTATAAAAGTATTATACGCAAACTACTCCCCCACGATACATTATTTTACTATTATATTCTAAAACCATGAATAAGTAAATATAATTTATACTTTTACAGAGCTTTAGCATGAAAAT
>NZ_DGRF01000004.1:0-13104 GCF_002390995.1 Clostridium sp. UBA4395 | reverse complement strand
CTTTTTTCATCTCTACTGTTTAGTGGGGATTATTTGTTATATTTTAAAACCAAGCAATTTCCTATAAAGTAAAAAAAGCCTTATTTCTAAGGCTTAACTACTCTTATAATACCATAATAAATTAACTTTCCATCCTCCAAACTACAGTCACTGTATCTTCTACATCTATATCATCAGGCTGTAAATCAATGTTTGGAGCTCCTCCTGTAGAAATTAGATTCTTATTTATGCTATAAATATCCCTATATAATTGAATATCACTCCCACTATAATCTATACTTAGTACCTTTCCTAATCTTACCCCTGCAGCCTCTGCCATTACTTTAGCCTTTGATCTTGCATCCTCCACAGCTCTTTCCAAAAGTAAATCCTTAACTTCTGTATCATCTTTAACCTTATACCTTATAGAAAACTCAGGTGTTGCTTTGCAACCTGCAAGAGCATTAAGGACTCTAGTTAACATCATGGCATTTTGCTCAAATTCAATTCTTAAGTTATTGGTAACTTCATATCCTACAAAAACTCTCCTATAATTTCCATTTGCATCAGAAATATTTTCATACTTAGTGTCCACTCTAAAATTAGTAGTCTTTATATCTTTTTTATCAAATCCTGCACTCCTTAAGCATAACCTCAATTCATCCAAGTCTCTACTAGCAGCATTCATAGCTTCTTCATAGGTAGGTTTTAACGTAGTTAATATCATATTAATTTCTATTGTATCTGGTGGTATTGATGCTTTACCCTTTCCTTTCACACTTATAACTCTTTCTTCCATAATACCCCTCCTAATTTAATAAATTTGTATAGTATAAATTTATTAAATTAGGATTTAAATATTACTAATAGCTATTATAAAATAAATAACATGCCACAGAGAACTATTATCTGTAGCATGTTATTTAAACACTAGTATATTATACTTCCATAATTATTGGGAATATAGTTGGTCGTCTTTTAGTTTCATCATATAAGAATCTCTCTATGGATCTTTTTACATTAGTCTTTAATACATACCATTCTATCTGATTATTTGCTAAAGAATTTTCAATTTCTTCTCTTGCTATATCTCTAATTTTATTGATCATATCTTCTGCTTCCTTGGCATAAACAAAACCTCTAGTTATAATATCTGGTCCTGCTAATATACTATAACTTTCCTTCTCTATAGTTACAACTACAACAACCATACCATCTTGACCTAAATACCTTCTGTCTCTTAGTACTATGTTGCCTACATCACCTACTCCTATACCATCTACAAGTACCCTTCCAGTATGAACCCTACCAGATATTCTTGCTTCATCCTCAGAAAGCTGAAGTATATCTCCAGTATTCATTATAAATATATTCTTATCTTCCATACCTAAACTTTTAGCCAGATCTTTGTGATGTTTTAAATGCCTATATTCTCCATGAACAGGCATAAAATACTTTGGATGAGCTAATGAATGTATTAATTTTAACTCTTCTTGACAAGCATGCCCAGATACATGGATATCTTCTAAAGCTTCATAGATAACATCTGCGCCTTTTTTATAAAGTTCATTGATAACTTTAGATATAAGCTTATCATTCCCAGGTATAGGAGATGCTGAGATAATAAATAGATCATCAGGCTCTAATTGAATCTTTCTATGATTTGAAAAAGCTATTCTAGCTAGACCTGCCATAGGCTCTCCTTGGCTACCTGTAGTTATTATAGTTACTTCTTCATTTCTGTAATTTCTTATGTCATCTACATTTATCATAGTTCCTTCTGGAATATGTAAATAACCTAACTCCATAGCTACAGTAGATATATTTTCCATACTTCTACCGCTAAAGGCAATTTTTCTTTTGTACTTAACTGAAGCATCAGCTATTTGTTGCATTCTATGTATATTAGAGGCAAAGGTTGCAACTATCACTCTTCCTGTAGCTGTAGAAAAAATTCTATTTAAGGTCTGCCCTATAGACTTTTCTGATAAACTATGACCTTGTCTTTCTACGTTAGTACTATCTGCCATTAAAAGTAATACCCCTTCTTTTCCTAATTCAGATATTCTTTCTAAATCCATAACCAAACCATCTATAGGTGTATAATCAATTTTAAAATCTCCAGTATGAACTATGTTTCCAATAGGAGTGTGGATAGCTAAGGAACAAGAATCAGCTATACTATGGGTATTTCTTATGAATTCAACTTTAATATCTTCAAATTCTATAGTTTCTCCGGCCTCCACAGTTTTAAGGGTATATTCATTTTCTAAAAAATGTTCCTTTAGTTTATTACCTAATATACCTAAGGTTAATCTAGTTCCGTACACTGGAATATTTAGTTGTTTTAAAATATAAGGTAATGAACCAATGTGATCTTCATGTCCATGAGTAAGAACAAAAGCCTTTACTCTTTCTTTATTATCAATTAAATAAGTTATATCTGGTATAATTAAGTCAACTCCATACATTTCTTCATCTGGAAATGCTATTCCACAATCTATAACTACAATGTCTTTATCATATTCAATAGCAGTAATATTTTTACCGATTTCACCTAATCCACCCAGAGGTATTACTTTAACACATTTTTTCCCTTCCATAAAATCCCTTCCTTTTACATTAATTAATATACATTTATTATGTGTTATAGTATGGATTTAAATACTTTTATTAATTTAATTATTTTTCATAGTAAATAAAGAGACTATCCCAACTTTGAGATAGCCCTTATACTTTTTTATAGATTTAAAATACTATGTTTATTTTTTCTTCTTTAACTCATTCTTATTCTTGACTTTCTTGTCACCCTTCTTATCCTTGCCAGCATTCTTAGCTGTCTTTTTATCTTCCTTACCCCTACCTCTAGACATATCTTCCTCCTAAATTAATAATTTATATAGTAAAATATATTAATCTTCATAGAGAAATATACTGAATTTACTACTACAAGAAATAAAAACTAGTAAAATTAAAGTTAATAAAAATATCCCTTATTGCAGCTTTATTATCTGCAATAAGGGATATTTTTTAATTTTATGGGAAAATGTATATTTGATTTTTAAAATTTATCTGTTATTATTTATAGAACTCTTGAGTTGCATAAACTCTATTACCAGCTTTATATACACCTACACCTATACTTTCAAAATTAGTTGATAGTATATTTTTTCTATGACCTTCTGAATTCATCCAGTTAGTCATAAATTGATTAGCTAATGCAGTTGGGTCAGATACGCCCCCTATATATGCTATATTTTCTCCCCAAGCTCTATATGAAACTCCATCAGCCTTCATTTTAGTTGTTATAAGATTTCCACTTAAGTCTTGGTGGCTAAAATAATTTTTATCTCCCATATCTTGAGATTTAATTCTAGCATATTTTTCCATAGTTTTGTTATAAGTTAAAGGTGCTACTCCAGCTTTAGCTCTCTCTTCGTTTACTTTATTAAATATAGCTTGTTCAACTTGAGCCATAAACTTCTCATTAACAACTGGTGCCTCTGGTACTACTGGTGTTTCAGTAACAGGAGTTTTAGTTGACGTATCCTGTCCTGTTGATGGTTGTGTCGTTGGCTTGGTAGTTGGTTCTGTTGTTGGTTGTTCCACTACTGGTTCCTTTACTTGGTCTTTTGACGGTGTACTTGGTACTGTAGTACAATTATTTTGATTTATTATAATCTTTTTCATAGCTTCAAAGTCAGTTGTAAAGTTTCCACTCATAAATTTAGTATAATCTACATTGCCATATTGATTGTTACTTATAGTTCTATAACTCACAGTTTTCACTTGACTTCTAGTCTTTACAGCAGCTTCAGCTTGTACTCCACCTACGAATGTACTTCCTACTAATAATAATGTTAATATTGATAATGTTCTCGATTTCATTTCCATTCCTCCTATATTTGGACTTAATAACTTGTCCACTTTTCTAGTAGTTAATGTACTTTTACGTCTAACCACCTTGTCCTATATTTATAACATATAAATTTTAATTTTATAATGGTTGATAATTTCTAATGAATGATACATTATCCTCCAAAGGTAACCATTATCCATAATGGATTTATTAACCAAACCCAAAATAAGAATATTACTGGATTTCAGGATTTTTGTAAAAATATCCATAGATAAAATTACTAAAAATAATTTTATAAGATTTATGAATATCTGAATGTTTTTCATTATAATTTTCCACATTTTTTAAATATCTTTGAAGAATTAATAATAAAAAGGCGATATTTATACCGCCTTAATTATACTAAATCATTAATTATTATATTCATTAATCCCAATTGCCCACTGTTCATCAATAACTTGAAAACCCTTGTATACCTTTTTCTCTATATTATTTAAGTATTTATCTCTTATAAAATTATATATTTTCATATCTATATTGTACAATGGTGTTTCCCCTTTTTCATCTATAAGTATAAAAATCATACTATCTTTAATAATATCATAATCAAAATATATCTTTTTAGCACAAAAATCCAAATTAGTGTCTACTAAATTAGTAATATAATATAATTTATATATTTCCATAACTCTATCATCTAAATTACAGTCTAAAATTTTAATTTTTTCTATTAAATCATAGTTACTAGTTACAATTCTAAGTTTATAATCATTACCAAATTGAGGCAAGATTTCATCTGATAATGCTTCTAGCTCTTTAGCTAATTCATCGTTATCTCTACTATAATTTGTTATTAAATATATCATCTCTCTTTTATTCATATCATGATACAAACAATCATATTCAAAGGTTGATACATGTCCACATATAGGACATTTAAATTTAAAAAAGTCATTATCTAATACTTTCTCTTTTATTCCTTCATCTATAGTTACATTAATACTATTCCATAACTTAATGTTGCTTTTTATCAAACAATTTGGACAGGTTACTTCCACATTCCTCTTTAAAGCCATAAGTATCCCCCTCTTTTTATTAATAGCCTTAGAAAAAGTTTTATATCTATATTGTATATTTTATCACATTACGTTGTAAATGTAACTGCATTATTTTCTAAATATTAAAACTTTTATCTCCAATTTTATTCTTTTTCTATAAATACAACAGAAAAAGCTACATCTTATATAGACATAGCTTTCAACTCCACTTGAACTGGTAGTCATGGATTAAATATTCTTCATCTTCTTAATCCAATTTACTAACATTAACTCCATTTCTGCATCCCCTTTAACTGGATACTTCTCAGATAACTTTATGGCCTCTTCATAATAACCTAATGCTTTTTCATTATTATTATTATAGAAAGTTTCATAAGCCATCATTATTCTCTTTTTTCCTATCATAAATTTAGAAGCTTTTATATATTTTTCAAGATTTTTATCATATATGCTATCAATAAACTCCTTATTGCAATCACCTATGAGTTCTAAAAACATTTTTTCGCAATTTATTTCATTTCTATACAATGGGATTATCTTATTAATCCATGGTGTAAAATCTTCAATACACCTTCTTGCCCTTGTAAAATCCATATTATCCAAATACCAATTGTACTCCATAAGTTTAAGTGAAGAATTAAGTGGATTCACTAAGTTACTTCCTTCATTCAACTTAAATTCTTCCAATTCCATATCTTTAATTCGCATTCCTTGTGATTGTAGTCCATTAACCCTAAGTTGTAAATAAAACCCTCTTCTTGCATCTACATCTTTCAACATAGATATAACATTATACCCATCATTAGAAATTCCTCCAACCTTTAATGGAATTATGTTAGTAAGGGCTGCAAATATACCCGCTCCACTAATTAGTATTAGTATTGTTGAAATCAAAACAGGAATTCCTTCTATTAAAACAACTAGTAATATACCCAATCCTGCTACTATTAAATTCATTATTCCTCCGCCATAGTTATACATTATGAAGGGATATCTTCCATCCTTTATTTTTGGAGGCATCATAAGACACTGACCTGCTGTGCCTGGTATACCAAACTTTTTATAGCTTATTTTATCTTTGTCTTTAATTATAGTTAAAGATGCTATCCTAAAGGATACAAAAGAATATCCTGTCATAAATCCAAATAAAAGATGTCCTGCTTCATGAATAATAATATGAATTATATACCCTAAGAAAAATATTAGTATAAGTCCATAGTATTTAAGTAATTCCAAAAGAAAATTATCACTTTTGATATAGGTATCCATAAAACTTTTAAAATAACTTGCAGATAAAAACCCTATACCAGCTCCAATAGCTCCACAAACTACTAAAAACATAAGCCCAGATAAAAAGTTGCTTTTCTTTTTATGTCCATTTTTAGTTATTTCTTTTTTTTCATTAATCATTAAAAACCTCCGTTTTATTAACATTTAATATGAATACAAGTTTGTATTCATATTAAATTATATATTATCTTGTCTATATATACTATGGTTTATATATATAACATATAGTACATATGTTTCTTTCAAAGTATATTATGCACTTTTAGTAAATAGTTCTATTGAAAACCTTAAAATATAATTTATAGATAATTTAGGCATAATTCTTTATTATTTTTATATAAATATATTAGATGTATATGTGGAGGTTATTTATGGCTAAAAAAACTAAACTCCTACTACTCCTATGTATATTAATTATTATAGTGCTACTCAACAAATGTTCAACCACTGATGGCAACTACAAAACTAGTAAAGCTAAGGAACACTCTTCAAAGAGCTCTATAGAAATGACCTATAAAAGTTTTAAGGGTTATAAATACAAAATTCTTAAGTTAGACATGGATGACCAGTTAACTCTTAATATAAAGGTTGAAAATGAAGGTGGAAACTTGGCTATATTGCTAATTGATGAGGATGACCACACATTATATAAAATTGAAAACATAGATAATTCTTTAATTCAAACTATAGTCATACCTCATGATGGTAAATACAAAATACAGGTTGAAGGAGATCATAGCGGGAGTTTTAAAATAAGTTGGGATGTAGATTAAATTTCACATTCCGACTTTTTTATTTTATTTAAACTATCCTACAACAATATAATATTTAAGAGGTATTCTCTTAAGATATTTTATTGAAATTAGAATTATAAACTTTACTGTTCTAATGAAAATACCTTAATCTATATCCATTCATAGCAGTATCACCTAGCTTTTCTACTAACTTATAATTAGCTACAGCTCCTACTGCTCCTCCGATAACTGGTACAAGCTGAAAAAACTTAGCTAAATCTATATAATCCCTATACTCCTGTTGAAAGATCCTCCAATCAAAGTTTTCTTTATCCAAAGGCAACTTATCTGAATATGATTTCCAGTTATTTAGTATGTGAAATACTTCTATTCTTCTTTTATCACTACAGAAAGCAATTTGAAATATGTAAAGAAGGTGTAATCTCTCTCTATAATCTTTTGTGTCATAACCGTATATACTAGCAATCTCATATAACAACTTAATTTTTATACTTAACAAAATAGGAAAATCAGCTAACCCTATAAAAAAACCACCAAATCCTGTGCTAGCACCACTTACTGTTGCTACCTTTCTATATAATTGAATCTTTTCCTTTACTAACATTTCTCTTTCTATTATAGGCATATATGTTATAGGTTCCAATGTAGTATATTCAGACCCTAAAATAACTACTTTAACCATATTCTTTATAACTTCTGTAGCCATAACATGAAATTTTTCCGGAATAAATCCGTTCATTTTATCTTGTACATTTTTAGAAAGCTTATTTCCAATAGTAGGTTTCCTCATCATTTCCCTTTTCCACTCTATTAGCTCTCCATATATTATATCTTCGTACATATCCATCTCATCACCTTATTTCTTAAATATATACTTTATTTTATCACACTTCATATATTTTTAACCAATTGTAAAAGAGCAGATTACTCTGCTCTTATTTACGATTTCTTTGATTAGCACAACAATCTACTATGCTATCTACTAAGTTCTGAGACATACATAAAATTGTACACATTAACTGACGATTTGAGCACATCATGTAATTTATCATTTGACTATTAATACATCTATAGTATTGAGAGTTTGTATATACATTTTGACAATAAAGAAGTATTAATATTAATATTAGTAGTCTATCTTCCTTTCTTTGACATCTAACTTCCTTGGCATCAACAACCCCACCTACTCCACCGTCAGTGGAATCACAATCACAATCACAATCGCACTCATAATTGCAATCATAATTACAATCACAGTTGCAATTATCATTGCAATCACATTTATCCTTACAATTATAGTTATCTTTACAATTGTTCATTTAATAACTCCATAATTCTTGCTATATTTTATGTTATGTATGATGCTTCAAATAAGTCACACTATATTACAAAAAATAAATTTTATTTTGTTGACCTCGAACAAACGTTCTGTTATAATTCTTATATGGATTACCTATTTTATTGTAGAAGGTGAGTTTAAATGGAGATTAGTGAAAAGCTTAGGATATTAAGTGGGGCAGCAAAATATGATGTATCGTGCTCCTCATCTGGTTCTAGTCGTCGAGGAATCAAAGGTGCTTTAGGTTCTTCTGCTCCTAGTGGTATATGTCATTCCTTTACTCCAGATGGAAGATGTATATCTCTTTTAAAAATTTTATTAACTAATTACTGCATATACGATTGCGCCTATTGTGTTAATAGGCGAACTAATGATGTAGAAAGAGCTGCCTTTACCGTAGATGAAGTGATAAACTTAACTATGAACTTTTATAGAAGAAACTATATTGAAGGATTATTTTTAAGTTCAGCAGTAATCAAAAATCCTAATTACACTATGGAACTATTAACATCAGTTGTAAAAAGGTTAAGAAATCATTTTAATTTTCGTGGATATATTCATCTTAAAGCTATTCCAGGAGCTGATGAAAATCTAATAAAAGAAGCTGGCAAATATGTAGATAGAATGAGTGTTAATATTGAACTTCCATCTAATAATTCCCTAAAACTTCTAGCCCCTGAAAAAAATAAACAGGATATATTTACCCCTATGAAATCTATAAAAAATAACATAATTATAAGTAATGGAGAGAGAAAGCTATCTAAAAAAGCTCCTTTATTTGTACCTGGTGGACAAAGTACTCAATTAATTGTAGGTGCAACTAAAGAAGATGATTTAGATATTTTAAATCTTACAGAAAATCTATATAACAACTTCTTACTAAAAAGGGTCTATTATTCAGCCTACATTCCAGTGAATAGTGGTAAGAATTTACCCAATTTCAAAACCCCACCTACCCTTAGAGAGCATAGACTTTATCAAGGAGATTGGTTACTACGGGTATATGGTTTTAAAGCTGAAGAACTTCTTAATAAACAAACACCAAATTTTGATATAAATTTTGATCCTAAAACTAATTGGGCTCTAAATAATCTTCATATCTTTCCTTTAGAAATTAATACAGCTTCCTATGAACTATTAATTCGAATACCTGGTATAGGTATTCGAGGCGCTAAAAAGATAATTAGTGCTCGAAGAATTAGTTTTCTCACCTTTCAGGATTTAAAAAAATTAGGAGTTGTTTTAAAACGAGCTCAATACTTTATAGTATGTAAAGGTAAGTATTACGGTTCTGTGGATTTAGATGAAGAAAAAGTAAGATCTGTACTAAAACCTAAAATTGACTTAAACTATATTGAAAATGAAAGGTATGAACAATTAAGCTTTCTTGGCTTTAACTATAATAACAGTTCTATACCAATTTTAGATAAGGAATATAATAAACTTATATTATCCTCATCCTCCCAAGATGATATAAATTCCTTAGATAAAACTTTACTTCTAGAGGATAGAGGTTCCTATATAACTGGAGAACTATAAATATAATAAAGTTATAGGTGGTGTTACAACATGAAAGAATTTTTATACGATGGTTCCTTTGAGGGACTTTTAACTACAATTTTCTATGCCTATAGTTATAAAGAGGAAGTGAAAATTACCAAGTCTTCTTCATATGTTCCTAGCTTAATTACAACAACCGAAGAAATAACTACTGAAGAAGATAAATTTAATAGAGTATATTCTAGTATAAAAGATACCCTTAGTTACTTAACACTTAAAAATGTATACTATTTGTATTTAAGTGCTCTCCCCTATTCTGAGGATTTAATATTTAAATACATTAAACTATGCTACAAATTTGGAGATAGCATTAATTTAGCTAAAAATAATGATATTATCTTAACTGTAGATAAATATTGCAGAAGAGTTTCTTTAGAAGCTCATAGATTTACTGGATTTGTTAGATTTAAAGAAATAGCTCCCTTTACATTTTACTCAGTTATAGAGCCTGATCATAATATTCTTCCACTTATTCAGACTCATTTTATAGAAAGATTTTCTGACCAAAATTTTATAATTCATGATATAAAGAGAGAGCTTGCTTTAATATATAATAAAAAAGAAGGTATTATCTCATCTTTTTCTAAAACTAATGGTGAATATCTAGAAGCTTCCTCTCTCAATGATAATTTTGAAAACCTTTGGAGAGAATTCTACAATGCTATAAATATAAAGGAACGAGAAAATCTTAAATTAACACGTAGAAGCATGCCCACCAGATATTGGAATCACCTACCTGAAGTAAAATAAGGTCATATACAAAGTTTATTCTTTGTATATGACCTTATTTCTATGCAATAGAAACTCTACCTTCCATTACTTTATTTTTTCTAGAAATTTGTACTCTCCTTGAGCATGTACTTGTTCAAGTAAATTATTATATAAGTCTTTTAATTCTTCAGGAGTAGTCATACCTATTTTATCTATTTCATTGGTATGCTCCTTAAAATATAACTTTGTGCTTATATATTTACCATGAATACTGTCTAATACATAAAGTATATTTTTATCATCTAATTCTATTTTCATATTGTCACCCAGTATAGATAAATTTATATAAATTTTCTATACCATTTCCTTTCTATAAATTACTAATTAAAATCTACTTCTATTTAAGTTTATACTGTAATCCAATAATAATGTATATTCTATATAAATACTATTTTTCCTTCAATTTAATTTAAAGTATTAACACTTATAGTATTTTATTCTTTCACCCAATATTTTTTACAATCATTAGATCTGCTTAAAAATCCATATTCAATTAATGCTCTTCTTACAGTAGCATAGTCTTCATATATCCTAGCCAATATTCTATTTATTTCTTTCTCTGGATAAGTTTTTCCTATAGTAAAATTTCTTGTTATTTGCTCTAAAACTATAATCTTTTTCTTTTCCTTAGATGGATATCTTTTCAAACTACCATCTTCATTAATATAATTTTGTATAACCTGAAGCTTTTCTTCAGTAGTTATATTAAATCTATCATCTAAAGTAGTAGCAGTCTTATGAGCATCACAAATAACTCCCTCTTCTAATTTATTTATCTTCTTATTAGTATTTTCATTTAATAATTCCATCATTGCTAAATATAGCTTTGCCTGCTTTTCTTTTTCCCTTAACTTATATCGATGATTTCTTATAGTAGAAGTGGCAACTCCTAATCTACTGGCTATTTCTTTATCTGATATACCTTCTGCAAAAAGCTTTAATACTTCCCTCTGTGCATCTGTAACTCCAGTAAAAATTCCATTCATATTTAGTAGATATTCCAACATGGAATTATGAGCATTCTGAATATGAAGCTCTGCTGCTTTCCATGATTCATAAAATTCTTCATCTATTCTATATACTTTCCCATTTTGGAATATTTTACCACAAATTAAACATTTAATAATATCGTCTTCTTGAATATATCCCTTTTTAAGCTCTTCCATGGTTGAATTCCAGAATATTTCATTAGATTTTACTTCGAAAACTCCATTGTTTTTAATATCTTTATTTTCTGTATCAACACTCTTTATATTACTTTTTTTTATATCTACTTTATTATTCATGGGTTTCCTCACTATTTCTCCAATATTCTGATCCATTCTTTTTTCTACATAAAAATTTATAATCTATTAAACTCCTACGCAGCAAAAAATAATCTTCAAAAGTATGCCATTTTTTAATAATATCATTAACTTCCTTCTCATTATATAAACAGTCATACTTAAACTTAGTAGCTAAATATTTCAGAATCTCAATTTTTACTTCTTTCTTCTTTGGCCATATTTTTATTCTACCTTCATCATCAATAAATCTATCCATCTTTTCCACTATAATACCTCCCTTAATCAAATATTATTCAATTATTCTATAATATAATAATATGATATATTCAATGTTTTATCTATGTATTTATAGATATATTGTAATTTTGTTTGCATTTATACTTTTGTCTTATAGATTAAACAAACTATTATTAGGATTTATTGAAAAATAAACAGGCAGTTATACTAACTACCTGTTTATATAATACTTTATAAACATAGACCTTATTCTACTACTATGTATTAATTTAATTTTGAATAATTTTTCCCTTTTCTCTAAACTCTCTAAAAGTAATAATCTCATCAATAAGTAAAATTATTAGTAAAATCGTAGAACAAATTGGCCATATTGGATAAATTATTTCATATGCTTGATTTATCATTACCTGTAAATACTTTACTCCAATAAAGCTTAATAAAGTCCAAGCTATAGAAAACTCTAAACATATAATTCCATTAAAATTATACTTAAGATCAGTATAGTCCCAATAATCTTTGTTAAAATGATTTCTCATTATTATTCCCGTTAAATATTCCACAGTAGTTGGAATTATAAAACATAATGGTATTAAATAATAAACATTAATTGTAAAATTAGATTCTATTACTACTAAAATGCTCATAGCTATGGCATACATAGGTTTAAATGGTCCACTTAGAAAGCCATCCTTTTGAAAGTTACCTTTAATACAATAGCAAAACAAATTCTCAATTATCCACCCTACAAATCCATAGAAAAAGAAATTAAATGTAAAATATAATAAAAAACTTACAATATCCATAAATACTCCTCCTTCGGTAGTATTTTTACCTACATTTATGAATTTATTCTAAGTTTTTCTACATTATTATTAGAATTTTTCTTAATAATCTTTCATTTAAAATACATATTATTAGTTAACACTGATAATATATTTTAAATATAGATATAGGGGGCTGTATCAGAATG
>NZ_DGRF01000015.1:0-7624 GCF_002390995.1 Clostridium sp. UBA4395 | reverse complement strand
TAGTTATTTTGCGACGCCCCCTATATTTCAGCCTATAAAACCTTAAAACTGTTTTATAGGCTATTGTATTACTTCAGATATCTCCTTAATCTAAAGTTAATTTATTCATATATTATTTATTAGGTATACATAAAGTGTCTTCAACTTTTATTGTATCCTCATTTAGGTTATTATGTGCTTTAATTAATTCAATTCCATCCATTATATCCATATTGGATAAATACTCCTTAGATATGCTAAATAATGTATCGCCTGATTTAACAACATACTTAATGTGATCAGTATGTTCTGCTGCATTAGCTGAAGCTACCTCTTCTGATTTTTGGTCTGATTTTTTTTCTCCTGTTACCAATGAAGTTTCATAAGATATAATAAGTTTTTGTCCTGATGAAATAGTATCATCTTTATTCATATTATTCCTTGTTAATATTTCTGCTACTACTTCATTTGGGTCAGAGCTTGGCATGTAAGTTCTAGCTATACTATAAAGTGTATCATTAGCTTTTACTGTATAGTATCCTTCTTTTACTTCTTCCATACCTGTATCTTTTTTATCTTCTTGTCCTAGTGTAGTTTTATCATTGACCTTTGTGCTATCAGTATTCTCTTTATTTTCATTTATAGCTTCATTAGTCTTTGAGTTAGTTGTTGTAGCTGGTTTGTTACTAGTTTCTTTATTTTGATCTTTATTTCCTATATAGCTTACAGAAAAAAATATTCCACCCAAAACAATTGCACAGCTTATAGCTATTATTATTTGTTTTTTAAATTTCATAATTAACACCTCTCTATATTTTAATACTACTATTTAAATAATTAACAAATTTATATAAAATATACATGTTTAATTAATTTTGTTTATTTTTATACAAAAAAAATCCTTGTAGCTTTATATCTACAAGGATTCTGAGTACTTATATAACTGTATAACCACTATTCTCTATGGATTCAATTATATCCTCTATGTTTATAAAATAATTGTCATAAACAATTTCTACTTCTTTTTTAACTTTGTGTATTCCACAGGCTATAACCCCTTCATTGGCGGATATGGCATTCTTAACTCTTGTAACATCTTTACTTGTAACCATATCACAAACTTTAAGTGTAGTCTTCATATCCTTCCTCCTAATTTTCTTTAAATAGCTCTTTAATTAGTGTAGGGTCTTCAGCTTGATTTTCCAATTCCTTTAAATCAATTTCATTAATTATATCTTCATAGCTACCAGATATTAATGTTAAATCATTTATACTAACTACTTTAATATCATCTTCACCATCTTTTATGTTTACTTTTACTTTTACCGCCTCTTTAACTACACTATTAGAAACTACTTCTCCTTTTCCATAGCATGTATCTACTATAGAACCTACCTTAGGTAATCTTTTTCTTATCCCTTCATATGTTTCTTGCTCATAATTTAAACAACACATAAGTCTTCCACATATTCCTGATATTTTAGTAGGGTTTAAAGATAGGTTTTGTTCCTTTGCCATTTTTATTGATACTGGGGCAAATTCACCTAAAAATGTAGAGCAACATAAACTTCTTCCACAAGGTCCAAGACCTCCAGTCATCTTAGCTTCATCCCTAACACCAATTTGTCTTAATTCTATTCTAGTTCTAAAAATTGATGCCAGATCCTTAACTAATTCTCTGAAATCTACCCTACCATCTGCTGTAAAATAGAATATTACTTTATTATTGTCAAAAGTATATTCTACATCTATAAGCTTCATAGTTAAATCATGGGCCTTTATTTTCTCAAGACATATCTTAAAAGCTTCTTCTTCCTTTTCTTTATTAGTTTTATTTGCATTTATATCTTCCTCTAAAGCTTTCCTTATCACATTCTTTAAAGGAGCTACAATTTCACCTTCTCCGAGTTCTTTCATTCCAACTACACACTCACCAAACTCAATTCCTCTTGCGGTTTCAACAACTACAAAGTCACCTTTTTTTATATCCAAATCACCAGGATTAAAATAATATATCTTACCTGCCTTTTTAAATCTTACTCCTATTACTGTTATCATATTTAAACCTCCTGCATTCTCAAAACCATCGTTATAAATGCCAATGACGAGTTTACATTATTTTTTAAAGTTTTTCTTGTATCATCTACAACTTTAATCATACCATTTAATTTACTTAATGAAAATATATTAACTAAATCTTTAATATCGGATATTTTATCAATATTTATTATAAGCTCTTCATCTCCAACTTCTTTATAAATAATTATATCTCTTATTATGGTTATAATTACATCTAAAATATCCTCTTCCATACTTTTATAATCATTAAAAAACTTTTCATATAATAAAGAAGTTTCATAATCTTTATCCTTAATTTTATATATAAGTTCAAAGATTGTATTTCTTATTAAACTAAAATCCTCATTTTCTATTAAACTCTCTGCTTTTCCTGGTATTCCTTTTGCAAAAGAAATAGCCACTAACATCTTATTTTCTTTAATTACTGTATATCTATTCTTAAGAAATGAAATCATCTCTTCCTTTGATAGTGGTTTTAGTTTATGTATGCCACACCTGGATTTAATTGTATCCAACATGCTTTCTAACTCTTCACATAATATAAATATATAAACATTAGCTGGTGGTTCTTCTATAGTCTTTAAAAATGCATTTTGTGCTTGAAATGTAATCTTATCACCGTTGTCTATGATAATAACCTTTCTATCCCTCTCAAAAGGTTTCTTATTACATTCTTCTATAATAGTCCTAATAGTATTCACTCCTATGGATGCTTTTCCCTTATCTAAAGACCAATTAATTATATCTACATGTTCTCTTGCTTCATCTATTCCTAAGAGCCTTGATGCTATAAATTTAGCTAAGACACTTTTCCCTATACCTTTTTCTCCAACTAGTATATGAGCATGAGTAAATTTATTATTATTAATTGCTTCAATTAAGCTATTTTTTATATTTTCATGACCTATCATACTCATTGGCTCCTTCCTATATAATAAATAATGTACAATAAGTTTAACCTATTGTACATTATTTTACTTGAATATATTATACTCTTAAAAACTTATCTACATCAACAACAAATATAGTAGCACCACCTATATTTACCTCTACAGGATACGGAACATATACTCCTGTAGATCCAGCAACCGGAGAAGGTGATGATATAAGTTGTTTTCTAACTTTGCAGATTTCTTCTATATATCCTAAAACAGTATCAACTTTCTCTACCTCTACACCTATCATTAATGTGGTATTTCCAGCTTTTAAAAATCCACCTGTAGTTGCAAGCTTTGTAACCCTTAACCCATTCTCTGTTAAGATATCGATTAAATCCATAGCATCGTCATCTTGAACTATCGCAATTATTAATTTCATATAATACCCCTCCTAAATATTTATTTATGCTCTATATAGGATTCAACTCTATTTACTATGTTCCTATGAATATTTTCTATAGAGTCGTCTCCATTTATTAATTCTATTTTATCATAAATACTACTAATTTTTGAATATCCTTCAAAAACTTTTTTATGAAAATCCATACCAACATTCTCAAGTCTATCTAATTCCCGTTGATTTTTCTTTCTTCCAATTCCTTTATCATATGGAATACTTATCATAAATACTAAATCCGCTTCAAGTCCACCTAAAGCACAATCATTTATAGATTTGACAGTGTCTATTCCCAAATCTCTAGCAATTCCTTGATAAACTATAGATGAATATACAAATCTATCACATAAGACTACCTTACCTTCAGTAATTGCAGGCTTTATTACCTCTTTTATAAGCTGAGCTCTCGCCGCAGCATATAGTAAAGCCTCACACATGTTATCCATTTCTTGGTTATCATTATCTAAAATTACCGCCCTAATTTTTTCGCTAATTTTAGTTCCTCCAGGTTCTCTCGTTCTTATAACTTCAATACCCTTATCTACAAAATATTTTTCTAATAATTCTATTTGTGTAGATTTTCCACTACCATCTGGACCTTCTAATGCTATTAATAACCCTTTATTCAAAAAACTTACCTCCAAACTTATCTTTTCCTATAGTTTCTTTGCTATTTTATTATAATTAAGTTATTTTCCTTCACTCCTAATAATGTAACATTATTATCTATATAATATCCTATTATATCAATAATATCTTTCGTAATAATCTCTCCTGGCATTATTAGTGGTACCCCAGGTGGATATGGGACAATAGCTTGTCCGCACACTTTATTTACGGAATCTTTAATACTACACTCAACTTTTTTCATATTTAGAGTTTCCCATGGTAATTTATCTATTAGTGGAATTTCATACTGCATAGGCTTTACATATTCATCTACTAAAGTATCCTTATTGCACTCTTTTAGTATTCTATAAAGTTTATCAAAATCATCTCTGGTGTTTGAAGTAGCAAAAATCAATACTACATTTCTTGAGTCACTCATTTCACATTGAATCTTATTAACTTTTAAATAATCTAATAATAGATGTCCACTAAATCCTTTAGGTACATTTATAACATATCTAGTTTTATCTATATATACCTTATTTCTAGTTGATGAACTTTTCTTAATTATATCATGCTCATCTATTATATGATAAAAACCAATGTGATTTATTTTTTTTCTATACTCCTCACATAAATTAATTAATATACTGTAATCCTTACTTCCATACTTCTGTAAATAATATCTACTATAATCCATGCTGGCAAGAAATAAATATGAAGGACTCGTTGTCAAAAACATGCTAGTATAGAAGTTAACCTCATCTAAAAGCTCATCACAATTAGCGTGTAAAAATGATGTTTGTGTTAAGCTTGGTAATGTTTTATGAGCACTTTGAACAACCATATCGCAACCTAGCTTAAGCGGATTATCAGGCAATTCATCTATAACTCCAAAATGTGCTCCATGAGCACAATCTATTAATACCTTCATATTATATTTCTTGGCTTCTTTTACTATTTCATCTAACTCTGTACATATGCCATAATAATTAGGGTATGTTAATAATATTCCCCTAGCATCTTGATTTTCCTTTATTAATTTAAATAGATGCTTCTTATTAATAGAAAAAGGAGCATCATATTTTTCATTTACCTCATTCATAACATATATAGGCTTTAACTTACGTAATATTATACTATTGAATACTGATCTATGACAGTTTCTTTCTACGATTATTTTTTCGCCTTCTTTAAATGTAGCAAATATCATAATCATGTTTCCTGATGTACTTCCATTAACTAAAAAGTAAGATTTTTTACTCCCATAGTAATTAGCAAGTTGTTCTTGTCCTTCTTTTATTATGCCTGTAGGATTATGAAGATTATCTAAGCCCTCTACCTCAGTAATATCAAAGTTAATGAAATTATCTAATAAAATCTTTCCTTCTTTTGTATCTTCATATGCTTTTCCCATTTTATGTCCAGGCATAGCAAAATAGCTATTTTCTTCTTTTTTATATTTCAATAGTGCATCTACTATCGGTAATCTTGGCACTTATCACTCACTCCTCTTGGTATAAGTTGAACTATATTCTTTTTAATACAGTTCTTATAAAATTCATAAAAATCTGTACTAGTTTCTATTGTTAATAATCTTCTTTCACAGTTCTCACAAATTCTTCGTCCATATATAAGTATACCATTATCTAGAGGCTTTCTGCATATAATACATTCCTTATTCATATTTTTCCCCCTCAAAATTTATCCAATAGAACTTGTTATTCTACTATTATATCGTCTTTGAATAAGTCAACTTAGTTAAAATAGAGTAATCCTTCTAAGTTTTATCCATGTTAAGACTGTCTTAATTATCGCCCCTTATAATATATTTTATTCATGAAATTCTTTTTTTTATTTTGTCCAAAAAAAAAATTTCATCTTATAATTCATACTTTTTCTACTTTAAATAACATCAAGTATACTGTTAATAAATTAATAAACCCATATATCTATTAATCTACATAAATTGTCTAATTTCCTTGTATTTATAAATACCTTAAATAAGAAATTTATTAGAAATATAGATACTATTAAAATACTATTTATCTATAAATTTGTTACTGGATAATATAGATATATGTGCACATACTAATTACATAAGGTCAGATATTGATAATATTAGTATCTATAAAATTGTAGGGAGGGTTACAATTGAAACAAAATGTTCTAAGTTTTTTATCTACTATAAAATCTCAAATCCTAGATATTAATAAATTTTTATATGAAAATAGTGAAAACTGTTTTAATGAATATAAATCATCAGATTACATTATAAAACTATTACAAAAATATAATTTTAATATTGAAAAAAATTTCATAGATATTCCAACTGCATTTCGTGCCAGAATTGGACACAGTCATCCTGAGATATGTTTTATATGTAAATATAGTAGTGGAAGTGATGATGGTCATGTTTTTGGTAATAATGCCAATGCTACTATGTCTTTAGGTGCAGCCATAGGTTTATCTTCTGTCATTGACAAAATAGGAGGTTCTATTCTAGTAATCGGATGTCCAGGGAAATACTCCAATGGTTCAGAAATTATAATGACAAAAGAAAATGTATTTGAAAATTGTAGTGTAATTTTTGCTCCTCATGTGGATATTATCACATCTATTAATAATACTTCACAAGCATGCACAACCTTACAGCTTGATTATAATAATTTACTTGTTTCTAATGATAATGCTAATAAAAGTTCATTAGATGTTTGTCTACATACAGTACACTTTATAAACGAGTTAGTTAAAAACATCTCAAAAGAATGTTATATGGATCATTTAAATCTTACTTGTGATAATGCATTAATTGAATATCCTTCATCTGCTAAGGTTAAATTTGAAATTAAATCAAAAGATCATAAGTTATGTCACAAAATTGAAGAAAATATAAGAAGCTATATTAAATGCATAGAAGATATCATAAATATAGATTGCTCTATTAAGCTAATTGAGCTTCCTTGCAAAGAACTTTTAGATAATAAAATAGTAAATAAATTATTTGAAAATAACTTAAAAGAAACCGGATTAATTGAAATGAACTACGGAAAAAAAATGCTATATCCCTTAGGAATTGGTACTGTAAGTCATACTACGCCTACTATATATCCGTCTATATCAATAGTAAATGATCCCTCAATTCATTGTCCATCAAAACAGTTTATGGATTTAACATTAACAGAATATGCTCAATGTAATATATGGAAATCTATTGAAGCTTTAATTTTAACTTCTATAGATTTAATTGAACGAAAGGATTTAATCTATGAAAGCACTACCTCTCTCTCTAAAAATATTTCTAAACCTTTATAATGGAATAAAAGTAAATTCTTATGTAACATACTATATAAGAATTTATATACTAAATCTAATAATGATATACTATAATTTAATAAATAAAATAAAAAGACTTGTAAACAATATGTTTACAAGTCTTTTTGGAGGCGCCACCCAGATTTGAACTGGGGATAAAGGCTTTGCAGGCCTCTGCCTTACCACTTGGCTATAGCGCCAAACTGGTGGCTCGAGCAGGAATCGAACCAGCGACACGAGGATTTTCAGTCCTCTGCTCTACCGACTGAGCTATCGAGCCACACCTGACCTGGCAACAACCTACCCT
>NZ_DGRF01000016.1:0-144051 GCF_002390995.1 Clostridium sp. UBA4395 | reverse complement strand
AAGTTAGTTTTTCATTCAACGGTTTTAAGCTTAAATTTTATAATTCTCAATTAAACTTTAATATTAAAATAATATTCAAAAATGATAATATTAGAACCATTGTCCATAACTTGATATAATAATATACTAATAAATTTCCATATTTTCTTAATGTACAAATAATTTTAACTCCTGCGTTTCTATTAACCTTTACTCATGATTAATATAAGTAATAAATAGTATATTATTTTTATCAAAAAAGAAAACGCCGCTAAATTACCTTTAGCGACGTTTTTATTTTTTACAATGTAATTAAAATCCTATTTTGCAACTTCTTTAGAAGATGGAAGAATTACTTCAACCTCAGAATGTGGACGTGGGATTACGTGAACTGATACTAATTCTCCAACACGTTGTGCAGCAGCAGCTCCAGCATCTGTAGCAGCTTTAACAGCTCCAACATCTCCTCTAACCATAACAGTTACAAGTCCGCCTCCAACATATTCTTTACCTATTAAATATACGTTAGCTGCTTTAACCATAGCGTCAGCTGCCTCAATTGATCCTACTAAACCTTTTGTTTCTATCATTCCTAATGCATCGTATTTCATTTTATAATCCTCCTAAATATCTTTTATTTATATTATAATTTTTAATTATAACCACTTATTTTGTTACTTTTTTACTTTACAATTGTTATTTTTGATTTTGAGTTAATGCCCATTGCATTAGCTTCTTCTATATCAAGATGACATTCAAGTTTTGAAGCATCATTAGCTCTAATAGCTACATTACTATATATTCCGCCTCTTAAATCGTCAAATTTTATAGATACTATATCTCCATCACAAACTCCTAAGTTTTTAGCATCTTCAGGTGTCATGTGAATATGTCTTTGAGCAACTACTAAGCCTTCTTCAATTTGAACTGAACCTTTTGGTCCTACTAATGTAATTCCAGGTGTTCTACTTAAATCTCCAGATAGTCTTACATTTGATGCTGCTCCAAGTTTAATGCAATCTCCATTTAATACTTCAACTTGAGTCTTACTTCTTACAGGTCCAAGGATTCTAACTTTCTCGATTGCACCTTTTGGTCCGCAAATTGTTACAAGTTCCTTGCATGCATATTGACCTGGTTGAGATAAGTCTTTAAGTTTTGTAAGACTGTAATCTGCACCAAAAAGACTCTCTAAATCCTTTTGTGAAAGATGTACATGTCTATTGGAAACTCCTACTGGAATCTCAGATGAATTTCCCTGACATGCAGTTTTTTGTCCATCGTTTTTCACAGCTTCTAGTAAAAGCTTTAATACTGCTTCACAATTATCCATTAGTTTGCCCCTTTCATAGCGGCAACTATTTGGTTAACTAAGTCTAAAATCTCTTCATTTTTTGTGCTATCAGTATTGCATTCAGTGCAAGTATTAGTATTGTTAACGCAAGCGTTATCTTTATTTAAAGCCGCTGCAGCTGCTGCAATTTGAGCTGGACTCATATTCATAAGTTGATTTTGTACGCTGTGACAATTCTCAGCAGTTTTTATACAGTTGAAAGTTGGGTCATTAGATGCTAATGTTGCGCAATCTTTTAAACCATAAGCAACTCTCTTAATGTTTATAAGGTGCTCAGGAGTAACATTTTCAGATACTGAGCTTCCTCCCCATGTACCACAACCTAAAGTGAATGAAGGATTAAGACCTGTGCTTGCACCTGTTCCACCTTGTGTTCCACCAGTGTTAACAAGGATACGAGAAGCTGGCTTTTTAGCAAACTTCATAACTATATCTTTATTTTCAGTATGGATACTCATTGTGTGACCAATTCCATTTTGAAGTAATTCAATACTTAAATCACATGCTTGGTAACAATCTTTTACTGTATAGAATCCAAGAACTGTTGTAAGTTTTTCAAATGATAATGGATTACCTTCACCTACTCCATTTTGTCTTCCTATAAGTACTTTAGTTCCTTGAGGAATTTCAATTCCTGCAGCACTTGCAATAACTTGTGGACTTCTTCCTACAAATTTAGCATTCATTGCATGTCCATTTTTGAATAATAATTTACAAACTTTATCAGTTTCTTCTTTAGTCATGAAGTATCCACCATGCTTTTTGAACTCTTGAATAACTGCAGCTTCATTACATTCTTCACAGATTATTGATTGTTCTGATGCACAGATTGTACCATTATCAAAAGTTTTACTTGCCATAATATTTCTAACAGCTTGTTCTATGTTGGCAGTTTTTTCTATGTATGCTGGAGAGTTTCCTGCACCAACACCTAGAGCTGGTTTTCCTGCACTGTAAGCAGCTTTAACCATTCCTGGACCACCTGTAGCTATTATTATAGCAACTTCTTTGCTTTTCATTAACTCATTTGTAGCTCCAATTGAAGGTGAAGTTACACATGTTATAACATTCTCTGGTGCACCAGCTTCAACAGCTGCATCGTGCATTAATTGAGCTGCTTCAATTGTACATTTTGCAGCAGATGGGTGTGGTGAGAATACTATAGCATTACGAGATTTAATTGAAATCATAGCTTTAAAAATAGCAGTAGAAGTTGGGTTTGTTGAAGGTACTATACCCATAACTAAACCAACCGGCTCAGCAATCTCTATTAGCTTGTTTACCTCATCTTCTCTAATTATATCGATAGTTTTCATATCTTTAATTGATTCATATAGTATAGTAGCTGCTAAATGGTTTTTAAAAGTTTTATCTTCAACTTTACCAAAACCAGTTTCTTCAACTGCCATTTGTGCTAAACAAACTGCATTTTCTTCTGCAACTCTAACCATGTTACGTAAAATTTTGTCGATTTGCTCTTCAGTATAATCAGCAATTTTATTAGCTGCTACCTTTCCAAGTCTAGCAAGATCTCTCGCTTCTTGTATTGAACGTAAATCTTTATCAAAGTTCTCCATTGGTCATTACTTCCTTTCGTAAACCTTACAATATCTAATTTTTCTCGTAATACAACTTGAATTTAGCAAGTAATTGATTTTTACCTGCTTTTGAAATTACTCTACCTGTAATTCCAAAATCTTTATATTCACGAGCTAGATTTCTAAGCTTAACTACCTTTAGCTTAGATAATATTAAAACGGTTTTTTCAATACCATTTTTAATAACTAAATTATCTACATCATCTTTATGTAGATTCTCTAAACTCCCTTTATGAAGTTTATCTAAATCATTGTCTAAAGCATCACTATTTTGAATTTCTTCTACAACTTCTAAGTCTTCTGCATCTTGGATCTGCTGAGTCTCTTGAATCTCTTCAGGTTCTTCAACTTTTTCATCAGATACTAAAGCCTCTTGAGTTTCCACTGAAGATTTAGATCCAATTATGCTTTCCAACTCCTCATGAGGACGTGGAATTACATGTTCTGATACTAAAGCTTCTTCATTAAGATTTTTAACAGCTGCTACTCCAGCTTCTATAGCTGCTTTTACTGCACCTACATCACCTGTAACTGCAATTGTAACAAGACCGCCACCTACATAGGTCTTTTCAATAATACTTACATCTGCGGATTTCACCATTGTGTCAGCTGCCTCAATAGATGCAAGTAATCCTTTTGTTTCTATTAAACCAAGTGCTTGCATAGGTCAATCCCCCTAATTTATAAAAGATCTGCCCAGTTAGCTGGATATGTTGTGTAGAATACCCTTGCTTTATCTGGAGAACCCCAAACTACTTTAGAACCAGATGGAACAAATAGCACATCTCCAGCATGAGCTGTATATGTTTTTCCATTGATTTCAACTGTTAAAGTTCCCTCGATAACATAGTCAATCTCTTCATAAGTTAATTCCCAATCAAATTTTGAATTTTCAATAACTAAAAATCCAGCACTCATTTTTGATTCTTCTTTGCTTACTAACTCTTGAAAATAAGCTTTTGCATTTGGATTTCCAGTGTCGAATACGTCCATTTTTACTGTTTTTCCTCTAACAACTTTAAGTCCATTAGGATCACTTTCAGCTTCAAATAGAAGATTCTTTGGTTTTAAGCATTCAAGCATTTCTTGTAAAAGACCCTTGTCCATCATTGCTCTGAAGAAATTAAGCATCATTTCACTATCCATACCTTCTATGCTTGGGACCTTTTTAGCTTCTAAAGTCTCTACCTTAGGTGCAGGAGCTTCTGTAGTAAATAGTATTTCATTGTTCTTTGCAAGATCCTTAGCTGATGGTGTAACTATTTCACTACCATCTATATAAAATACTTTTTCACCCTTTAATATTAATTGTTCAATATCTTTTGCACAGATTAATTTTTTCATATTTTCACTTCCTTTCAAATAATATTGGTATCTATAAAAAACCTAAAATCCTATGATTATTTTTAAGAAAGATTGTGTTTAACCAAAGTTACAATCATTATCAACTATTCCAACAACAACTGCATCTACAGGTATATTATCATCGCCTAACATTCTACGAGCAGATGATCCAGTACTAACGATAACTCTATCACCAATACCTGCACTGATATTATCAACAACAATAAATCTACGTCCTTCATCTACTCCACCAATTTCCTCAGCAAGCATAAACTTAAGTCCGTTAAGTGATTCAGCTTTTCTAGTTGCCCATACATTATCAATAAGTCTTGCTACTATCATATTGTTTTTCCTTCTTTCATTTTCAGTTTAATCTCATTTATTGCAGATTCAACTGATGATGTGTCGCCAAAAATTCCAATTAAAACCATATGTTGGGGACATGTGCCCTTTATATCTTCAACAGTGACACCAGCACTTTTCTCAGCAATATCTGTAGCATATATCATATCGATAAGTTTGCCTTGAACAAGTCCTATTGCATCAACACCGTCTAATTTGGTTTTACAATTTCCACCAATTCGTCTTATAAGAATATCTTTAGTGCTCTGGGAAGGTGATTTTATAATTCTAAAATCCACTTTTAAACACTCTCCTTATTATTCCATAATATCTTGTGTACAACTTAATGCTATTCCAAGTGGTGTAACAAACATAGGATTCTTAGGTTTGTGAGTATAAACTCCAGTCTGTTTCTGAATAATCTCTTCAATTCCAGTCAAACAACAAGTACCACCAACTAAAGAAATTTCATTCACATCATGATTCTTGATATGCTGGTTAATAATTGATGACACCTTTTCAACTACTGGCTTTAACACAGGTAAAATTTCCTTGTGGTTTTCATTATCTCTTTTAAACTTATCTGCCTCTTTAAAGGGCATTCCATAAGCACCAGAAATAACTAATGAGAAATGAGTACCTCCTGTTGGTTCATCAACAACATAAACAACCTTTCCATCTTTTAAAATTGATATTCCAGTTGTACCACCACCGATATCAACAACTGCACCATTTTCAATTTTAAGTACAGCATTGGCAGCAGTAGGTTCATCTAACAGATTTGTCAATTCAAATCCTGCTGACTGAACTACGTTTTTAATTGCTCCAGAATCTAAAGCATCCGTTCCAGGTGGAATTGCAGCAGCTGCATAAAGAAGCTCTGTATTCAATTTTTCCTCAATTTCCTGCTTAAGTTCTCTAACAATTCTTATGGCACCAATATAGTCTACAACCATACCATCACGAACCACATCTGCATACCTATATGCACCAGCCACTGGCTTATAGTTTTCATCTAAAACAGCCAATACTACACAAGCAGTACCTAAGTCCACACCTGTATAATAAACAGAAGATCCATTAAGGATTGGCTTTTCTATAACCTCTTCAAAATCTTGAACCATCTTATCACAATATTCAAAAGTTAAGTTTTTCTTTGACATTCTTTTCCTCCTACTGCTGAACAAATCAATTGAGACAGCGAATTAATTATTGAATTAGTGTTCTCCATAATTCTATTTTTTAAACCGTCATCATCATTTTTGTAGGTATCAATTATATCAAATTGTAATTCTCGCATATCACAACGTAGTGCGTTCATTTTTAAAATTGCATTGCTTTTTTCAAGCTGCATATGAAATTCTGTTATTTCAAAACAATCATCAAGGTCAGTCATGAAATTTAATGGATTAATTCCAGTGCATTCTTTGCAGCAAATAGGCTCAAGAACACCTTTTCCTTCCACAACATTTCTGATGTTTGATATTTTTCTACCTAAATTCATAACATTTTGTGCTAAAATGATATCTTCTCTTAATATTTCACTACTAGTAACAAGAAATACTGCCTCCATAGATTTCAACTTACAACAAAGTTTCTTCAAATATAAATTAGTGTTTCTCTCTGGTTTTACTGCTTCAGTCTTATTTTCTTGAGAAACATTTTTATCTTTTTTAGAATCATTATTATTCATTGTTATTCTCTTATCAGACAAATATTGAGCTGCTCCAGGTGTAAGGCGCTGTCCTTGCTGTAACTTGTAGGTATTAAAAGGTTCTTTTCGATATAAATCTCTCAAATACTCTTCGGTAATAAATTTCATCATTGACCTTTACTCCTCACCTTTTTCAAATAAACAGAGTTCTTAGTTTCAGGTGGAGTTTTTTCGCTCCACCTGAAGCTTAGAAATCGTTATCCAGGGACGTAGCCGCCCTTATCTCCCACTTTGATAGAAACTGGGAGTATTAGAGCGGGTAGTCATCGGATAAATACTTTTTCAAAGCATCAATTCCTGTTCCCATTGGAAAACTAATATTAAAATATGGCTTTGATACTCCTATGTTCTTCAACTGTCGTAAACATTTTTCTTCATTTTCAGGTATCAAGTCACATTTTGTAATAACTCCAATCACCGGGCATCTAAAAGACTTTGCAAATCCATGGGAGTATATTTCATTGCAATTAGACTGATCAACCAATATAAGCACATGAGATGCATCTTGAGCTGCTGCTATTATATGCTTGTACATCCATGAATTTTCTAAATAAGCACTTGGAACATCAATAGTGTTTTTACCATAAATTAAATCTGGTGTTCGTTTTAGCGGACCATCATAATTATTTAGAGTATTAACTAATGTGGTTTTACCACATCTTGAAGGTCCAATTACCATTATGCGCTTTTTTCTCATGTCCTTGTAATGGGTGCCGGAGTAAATCCAAGCATATCTCTTAACGTATCGTTTACTGCTCCAAGTGCTGTTTCCACACTTTGAACATCGCCATTTATTACAACAGAACCTGTAAAACGATCAAGAAACCCAATTTCAACATTAGAAGACTTTGTAGCAATATCTGCTGCTATTATTGCAGTTTCATATGGAGAAAGAGTTAAAATCCCTATAGCTCCTTTTTCATCGATTCCAAGACGTTCATATATATCAGACATAGGTGACGCAATGATATGTGCTATTGTAATCTGCTTTCCTGGCACTGACTCTTGTATAACACGCTGTATGTTTCTATCAAGAAAATCTCCCATAAACCTTACCTTCCATCTTATTATCTATTTGAAAATTATTTAATGACGGATTACTTTTACATGTAAATCGTACTTTTTAATCCATCCTTCTATTCTATCTAAATCTTCATTCTTTAAACTTGGATCATCCTTTATAGGATATTCCATTCCTAATTGATTGTATTTATTTACCCCCATTTTATGATATGGAAGTAAGTCAATCCCTTTAAAATTTTTATAATCTTTGTATGGTGTTAAAAACTCCATAGTCTTTTCAATCTCATCTTGAGAATCATTTATACCTTTAAGTAAAGGCATACGAATCTTAACATTATATTTGCGGCGAAGTAGTTCTTGCAGATTTTCTAAAATCTGTTCATTCCTCACACCTGTTAACTGAAAGTGTCTATCAGAATTAATATGTTTAACATCAAATAGGAATAAATCTGTAAACTCCGCAACCTTAAGTACTGATTCAAGTTTTGCATAACCACAAGTTTCAATTGCAGTATTTATCCCTGATTGCTTACATGCCATTAACAGGCTGCAAGCTGCTTCAGGCTGCATTAAAACTTCACCACCGCCTAATGTAACACCACCACCAGAAACTTCATAAAAAGTTCTATCTTCCTCTACAATCTCCAACAGTTCAGAAATAGTTTTTAATTCTCCAACTATTGTTAAAGCAGATTTAAGACAAGCTTCTTTGCACTTACCACATCCGATACAATCAATATCACGATTAACTTCATGCTTTAAAGTTTCATTAGATATGGTATGTATTCCAACAGGACAAACAGAAACGCAAGCCCCACAATTAACACATGAATTACTTTTAAACATAACTCTATGCTTTTTAACTAGGCCTTCAGGATTTGCACACCATTTACAACGAAGAGGACAACCTTGAAAGAATATTAAAGTTCTTACTCCATCTCCATCATACATGTTATATTTCTGTATATTAAAAATCGTCGCTTTTCGTTCGATTATACCTAAGTTTTCATTACTCATATTTTTCATTCTCCAGTTTCATTACCTTGATTTTTAATATATATCTTATTTATAATCTGTAATCTACAGAACACTGCTGCAGATTACAGATTTTATACAATTCTTTAATTAAAAGTGTGTAAGCACAGTTCTGCTGATAATTTCATCTTGAACGTCTTTGCATAACTCAACAAAGAATGCACTGTATCCAGCAACACGAACAATTAAATCACGGTATTGCTCTGGGTGTTTTTGTGCTTCAAGTAATGTTTTGTTATCTAAATAGTTGAACTGCATTTCTCCAAGCTGAAGGGCACATGCACTACGTAGTAATGTAATGATTCCATTTTCACCTTCAGGTGTATCAAGAAGACCAGCTACTAACTTGAAGTTATGAACCATACCTATATTCATATCCTCGCAAGACATTTTAGAAACAGATTTAATTATAGCAGTTGGTCCTTTAAAGTCAGCTCCTTGAGTTGGACTTATACCATCTGATAAAGGCATCCATGCTCTACGTCCATTTGCTGTAGCTCCTGTAAGTTGTCCAAATGGAGTGTTGTTTGAGATTGATAAAGTACCATGGCTAAGAACTGAATATAATGTCTTATACTTACGATGTTCTTGCTCAGTAAAGTTAATTAAATCAGCGGCAATTAAATCTGCATAATCATCATCGTTACCATACTTAGGTGCTTCTAAACAATCCTTTTTAAGTTGTTCATATCCAACGAAATCCGCTTTTAAAGCTTCATTCATTTCTTGTAGCGTATATTTTTTATCTTCAAATACTAATTTCTTTATAGCTGCCATAGAGTCTGCATAAGTAGCAAGACCACTCCATACTACTCCTGGTCCGAAGTTATACATAGCTCCGCCTGCTTCTACTCCTCTACCATTTTCCATACATCCTTCATACATCATAGACATAAGTGGTTTTGGTGCAAGGTCTCTGTGAACACGTTGAGAAATTACTGTAGCAACACTTGTCCATTTAGTAATGAATTTAATTTGCTCTTTAACAGCTGCTTCAAATTGCTCGTAAGTTTTGAAGTTGCTTAGATCTCCCATATCTGGGCATACTTGCTTACCATACCATAGTGGTACACCATGGTTAAGAGTAAGTTCTATACATATAGGCCATTGAGTATATCCTGTAGAAGTCCATTGATATAATCTTCCTGACTTCTGTGGCTCAACACATCCCATTAAGCAGTAATCTCTTGCATCTTCTATAGAAACTCCCTTAGCTAACATCATTTTTATATGAACGTCATCAAAGTGACATGCTGGGAATCCCATACCTGCACGGATAACATCAACTATCTTTTTAAGATATTTTTGAGGTGATGCTTTGTGTATACGACAAGCTAATGTTGGTTGATATATCTTAACATGACGAACTGCATCCATTAGAAGGTATGTTAATTCATTTGTAGCATCTCTTCCTTCTCTAGTAACTCCACCTAAACACATGTTAACAAATGGTTGGTAACCTGCGAAGAATTTAGAAGCTCCTTCACTTGTAAGCCACATCATCTCAGACATTTTTATAAGCATACAACCAGATAACTCAAATGCTTCAAAATCAGTCATACGACCAGCTTCAATATCCGCTTTGTAGAATGGGTACATATATTGGTCAACACGTCCTATGGACATACCTGTTTGGTTTTCTTCAACTACAAGTAATGATTCTATAGTCCAAACTGATTGAATTGCTTCCCAGTAAGTGCTTGGCTTATGAGCTGGAACTCTAGCATTTACTTCTGAAATTTTTAATAACTCAGCTTTACGAGTAGGATTAGTTTCTTTTGCAGCTAATTCTGCAGCATAATCTGACATACGTTTAGCATATATCATAACACCCTCTGCAGTATCGATTAGAGATTTATAGAAGTATATTTTCTCCATATCTTCTGGTCTTTCATAGCTAAGGTCAGCTAATTTCTCATTACATTCCTTTACTATGTCAAGCATACCTTTTTTCATTAAGATAACGTCATATCCTGGGTTAGAGTCTCCTCCTCCGTTTAATGCATGGTATGAACAATCTGATACGAAAGATTCTCCAGAAAGTTCCCATACTCCAGCTTCTCTGTATTGACTCTCACAGTATTCATCAATTGATTTACCTTCCCAGAATGGGAATAATTCTTCACGCATGATCTTCTTATCTTCTTCTGATACGTAGAATGGGTCTTGAGCACGAGTTCCTATTGTATCAAGTTCGTCTCTCATCCATCTCCAAGATATATCAGGAGAGAAAGATCCAGCACGTGGTTGTCCATTTGGTGCACCAACGATAAGCTCATTATCTTGAATTACTAATGGTGCAGTTTCACAGCAACGCTTGAAAGACTTACCACGTAAAATTGCCTTAGGTATACCAGGGTTTTCTCTTGCAATTTGAGTAATAACTCTTGCTTTGTGAGTAGTGATTGTTGGTACATGAGTTAAGTATTTTTCCTTTAACTTAACTAAACGTTCTGTTATTCCATCTGGAATTTGACCATTATTGTCACACACAACACAGCTAGTAGTTGGTTCTTCCTTTGTTATTTCTTTGGAAACACTAGAAAACATCTTCATTAAACTAGCACGTTCTTCATCAGACATATTTTGAGTTGCTTCCATAAATTTATTTGAAAATTCACGAATATCCAATTTATTCCCTCACATTCTTTAATATATTTCATACATTTAGTATGATCTATTATTTTAAGTCATTTAAAACTTTTTTCAAAATATTCTCTAATAGCTTAACACTATCAATTTCATTTGCATTTAATTTATCTTTTAAAACTTCATAGTTAGAATCCTCTTTATTGTCCATCATGCCAACAATTTCATCTGCCTTACGAACCCCATATCCAACTTTACGTACATATATTAAGTTCATAGGTGAAACATTATCTGAAGTCATTCCATGCCCTGCAGATCCACTGCCTAGAGTCATTGATGGAAACAAGTTTGTGGTTGCTCCCATACTTCCAAAAGTTCCTGGAGTGTTAACAAGTACTCTTCCAACAGGTTTTTTTAATGCAAATTGACGAATAACCTCTTCATCCTTTGAATGTATAATAAGTGTATGTCCATGTCTCTCACTAAGTAATAATTCTATACACTTTTCACAAGCATGCATCCAGTCATCTTCTATATAAAAAGCTAAAACAGGACAAAGCTTTTCTCTTGAATAAAGATTTTTTTGAGATACAAATTTTTGCTGAGAAATAAGAACTCTTATATTTTCAGGAACACTGAATCCAGCCTTTTTCGCTAAAAATTGTGGTGATCTTCCGATCATATCCATGTCAGAACTTCCATCTTTGTAATATAAGATTGATGCCAATTTTTCAGCTTCTTCTTCTGTCATAAAGTATCCACCATTTTTAATAAGTTCTTGTTTTACTTCAGCTACTATACAGCTATCCACAACAATTGATTGCTCAGCAGCAGATACAACTCCATAATCGAAGCTCTTACTGTCAATAATATCTTTAGCAGCTTGCTCAATATCAGCAGTACGTTCTATAAATGCTGGACCATTTCCATTGCCACCATAAATTACTGGTTTGCCGGATTTATAAGCTGCATCAAGCATTTCTGGAACTCCTGTATTCATTATAAGTGATGTATCTTTATGATTCATAAGTTCTAATGAACCACTTGACGTCACTGTATGCAAATATGCAAGTGCACCTTCTGGAAGTCCTACCCCTTCTGCAGCTCTAATTAAAATATCAATTGTTTTAGAAATTGTATTTTTAGCTCTTGGATGAGGTGAAAATATAATTGCGTTTCCTGACTTAATTGCAATTAACGCCTTATATATGGTTGTAGAAACAGGACTCATTGATGGAGAAAAGGCTATAATAACCCCCATTGGTACTCCTATATCCTTTGTCTTATTCATTTTATCTTCACTAATGATACCTACACAATTCATACCTTTAAGTCTGTTTTTCAGATACTTACATACAAAGTGATTTTTAATATGTTTATCTTCCCACTTTCCATATTCAGTTTCCTCATTAGACATTTTTGCAAGTTCTTTTAAATGTTTTTCAATCTCTTCGGTCATACGTTCAACTATCTCATCAAGTTTTTCTTGTGGGAAAGCTGCTAATTTTCTTTGTGCCTCACGAGCATTTTCAACAAGAATTCTCGCTTCCTGCATGGAGAGTAAATCATTATCAATAATATTCATTTTTCTCTCTCCTTTTCCTTATAAAAAGTTTTTCTATTTATTATTCTGTTACAAGATTTGTAATTGCATAACGTTTTATTATTTTTTCTAGATCTTGGTGTGGTCTTGGAATAACTATTGAACTATAAAGGCTTCCACCTTCCATTCCTTCAACTGCTGCAACACCAGCATCTACTGCTGTTTTGCAAGCACCAACATCACCACGAACTAAAACAGATATATAACCTGACGCAACGTTTTCATATCCTATTAGTTCTACATCTGCTGCTTTGCACATAGCGTCTGCTGCTTCTAAAGCAAAAACCAGACCAAAAGTTTCGATTAATCCTAAAGCTTCATATCTTGACATATGTAAATCATTTCCTTTCTATGCTTTATGCGTCGATATCGTGTACTGAAACGATATCTCCAACTTCTCTAATTGGACGTGGCATAACATTGTGTGCTGTTAATTTACCAATTGCTGCTGCTGCTTCAGCACCTGCTTCTACAGCAGATCTTACTGCACCAACATCACCTTTTACCATAATAGTTACAAGTGTTGAACCAATATTTTCATATGAAATTAATTCAACATTAGCTGCCTTAAGCATTTTGTCTGCAGCCTCAAGTGCAGGAACCAATCCTATTGTTTCTACAAGGCCTAAAGCCTCATCTCCATAATATCTCATTACTAATTCCTCCTTCCTATTTTTAGCTCAATATACTTTAGCTTAACTACATAACTTCTATATATTATATCTATTTTTGCATGCATCTTTTGTTTGTTATTATATATTGATTATATCCCTTACCCTTTGGGGGAAAGTCAATATATTTCTTGCATTAAAATTCTTAAATATTTTTACAAGAAATTATGCTGTTAAGAGTAAAGTCTTTTCTTAATGTTTAATAAGAATAACTATTTTACTAAATACATAAGAGATTTTTCCTTATAAGCATTACCCTATGGGTAATGTTAAAAATTAATCTCTTATGTATTTGTTAATTGTTGCTGCACCATCTTCATGGGCATGATAATAAACCTTTAATTGGTTGTTTTTATCTAATTCAAATCTTGTTTCCTCAATAAGACCATTTGCTTCTGCTGTCATTAACGCAGTAATTACAGCGTTCTTTTTTAAAGCTTTAAAACTTCCATATTGTCCCTTTAACGCTTCTATAACGTCATCTGCGCAAGCTTCTTCTACTTTAGTGAAATATTTTAATATTGCATAATTAAGCGGCTTCATCTATTTTATCCCCCTCTTTTTTTCCTCTTAATAAATCAAGTGGATTCATAGATATTGTAAGGATACCAAACATCATTATTACAGCTCCAATCCAAGCAACTGAAGGTAATGACCATCCATCCATTCCACCATATACTCCTAATAACAATAAGCAGAATAATGGTCCAAAGAATGAATATGTACCGTTACATGCAGTTCCAAGCCCTGCTCCACACATACTGTTTCCAGCATACCATGTCATAAATGTGATAAATGATAAAAGACCACTTAATGCAAACCAAATCATTGCAGGACCACTTGTAAATGCTTGTATAGCAAGGTCAACAGAAATGTTCATTCCACCAGCCATAACTCCAAAAACAGGAACTAGGATGAATAAATTTGCTATACCTGATGTAACTTGACGAATACAAATACCAATTTCAGGATCGATCATTGATGTACCATATCCAGCTACACAACCTTCAAATCCCCATGCAAGAGCTGCAATAATAGCTATTAAAATACCGATTAAAGTATTCGCTGAAGCTCCACCACTAAAGCCTGTACTACCAATTAAAAAACTAGCAAATACACATACCGCAATACCTAAAGCCATACGTTTATTTAATTCCTGCTTATATAAAATTTTTCCTAATATAGCAGCAATAGCAGGGCAAAGAGCTGATATTGGAACAACTATTGGTCCAGCCATTTGAAGAGCTATAACATAAGCAGTACCAGCTATAGGTCCTCCAATAAGAGCTGCTAATATCATAATTCGTCCCGGAGTAGTGTTAATACATCTTACAAAGTCTTTAAATTTACCTTTTACTAATGCAAATGAAATAGCCCAAACTGCACTACATGTATCATTTATTGCATTACCAAGTGCAGCAAGTAAGTATGCTATAACAAATGCTGATAAACCTGCTGAATTAATGCCATACCAGTCACCCCATACTCCTTTTGTCATACCCATAGTCAGGAATGCTGTATATAACCCATAGGTAAGTCCTGAAAATAAAGCTAGAGATATACCCTTTTTGAAGAAATCACTTGATAATTTCTTCTTTGCAGCCATAGCTTGTGGGCTTACTGCTTTTGAAACTTCCTTCATAAAATAAAACTCCTTTCAATTAACCATATCTTTTGTATATTAATAAATAATTATGGCTCATCCCTATGAAACATAAATTATAGCAATGAGCCTTTTAATTAATTAATTCAAAAATTTTTCTTAGTCTTTTATATATTTGTTGATTGTAGCAGCACCATCTTCATGGGCTCTATAATAAACTCTCAACTCACCATTTTTATCTAATTCAAATCTTGTTTCTTCAATGAGACCATTTGCCTCCGCTGTCATTAACGCCGTAATTACAGCTTTCTTTTTCAAAGCTTTAAAGTTGCCATACTCACCTTTTAGAGCATTTATAACATCATCAGCGCAAGCTTCATTAATTTTTGTAAAATATTTTAATATTGCATAATTAAGCGGCTTCATTATCTTATACCTCCTTCTTTTTAAACAAATCCATTGGATTCATAGCTATTACAAGGATACCGAACATCATTAATACCGCAGAAATCCATACGATTGGAGGTAATGCCCATCCGTCCATACCACCTATCACTCCAAGAATTATCCAACAGCAGAATGGACCCCAGAAGGAATATGTACCATTACAAGCCATACCAAGAGCAGCACCACACATACTATTGCCGTTATACCAACTCATGTATGAAACAAAAGCACAAAGACCACTTAGTGCAAACCATATCATTGCAGGACCACTTGTAAATGCTTGACTAACTAAATTAGTTGAAAATTTAATCCCATCTCCAAATATCATTCCAAATAAAGGTACTAATATTATTAAATTTGAAAGCCCAGATGTAGCTTGACGAATTGTAATACCAATCTCTGAGTCAATCATAGATGTACCATATCCAGCTACGCAACCTTCAAATCCCCATCCAAGAGCTGCAATAAATGCAATACAAATTCCAAGGAACATTCCAGCTGGAGCATCTCCACCAATACTAGTACTTCCAATCATAAAGCTAGATACAACACAGATGAATATACCAAGCATCATACGTTTGTCTAGTTTTTGTTTGAATAATATTCTTCCTAAAATAGCACCAATAGCTGGACAAAGAGCTGTAATTGGAATAACAATTGAACCTGCCATTTGTAAAGCCACAACAAAAGCTGTACTTGAAATTGGTCCTCCGATAAGAGCTGCCAATATCATTACAGCACCTGGTTTGGTTTTAAGACATCTGAAGAAATCTCCAAGTTTACCTTTAACAGTTGCATAAATTACTGCCCAAACAGCACTACATGTATCGTTTACGGCACTACCAAGGGCACCAAGCACATATGTAATAGCTACTGCTGATAAACCTGCTGTATTAGCACCATACCAGTCACCCCATACTCCTTTAGTCATTCCCAATGTTAAAAATGCTGAATAAAATCCATACATAAGACCTGAAAAAAGAGCAATTGAAATACCTTTTTTAAGGAAATCAGATGATAATTTGTTTTTTGCAGTAATGGCTTCTAAACTAACCGTTTTCGAACCTTCCTTCATAAAATAAATCCCCTCCACTTATTTGATAATAACTTTTAAATTTATATTACTAAATAAAAATTTACAATGAGTACGTTTTGCGATTGTTATAATTTGGGATATTTCATTTTAAAACTATTGAATAACTTTTCATTTGATATCTTGTGGTTATTTTATTAACAATTAAATTATATGCCTTTCCCTATGGGGTAAAGTCAACATGTATTTGTCATCAAAATTCAAAAAAAATTAACACAACTAACTTAATAAATAATTATAAGTTAGTTGTGCCAGTTGTTTTAAGTGCTAAATACTAGTTTCCGTCAATATCATAGAGTAGAAATTTTATTTTATAAAAGAAATATATGTATTTTTTTTAAAAGATATATTTGTATTTTTTTACAAACCGAGTTTTATCGACATTTTATCCCTTACCCTAAGGTCAACGTTTTCAGTATTTTCAGTTTAATGAATCTATCTCTTTCTTCTAATTTTAATCAAAATTTCCGTTACAAACTTGTCAGTGTTTTTAGTTGTCCAATAATCTGTTACATATCTTTCATAAGATTCTTCAGAACATATGTAATCATGTTCCTTAGCCCATTCTTTTATTTTTTTATATGTTTCATTAATTGTTTCATGAGTACCTATATGATAGCAAGAAGCTGCTAACCATCCACCAAATTCAATACTTTCTTCGTCCTTACACTTTAAAATAGTCTCTTGCATTATTTTCATCTTACTACATTTCCCATTAATCTTATCCTCAAAAGATGGAAAACATATAATTACAGGACCTGTTATTGCATTATTTATACTATCAATGTAATTGTTAAACTCTATGTTAATTATACACTCCATATAATCATAATTAAAATTTTGATTTAAGAAGATTAAATTGCGCTCATCAATATATTTTATAGAGACATCACAAACATTATTTTCAATTACCATCTGTGCCTCAACTATAAGTGTATGCCAATCTCTTACAGATCTTATCTTTAAATTTATTTCCTTTTCAAGTTCTCTTAATTCATCAATTTTTGTTCTAAAACTTTTATCAAAAAAATCATAAGTTGTTCCTTGTAAAAAAGCTCTCATTTCTTCTAGCTTAAATCCACTTTGCTTATAATATTTTATTACTGGTACAGATAGTAAGTTTTTCTTGCTGTAATATCTATAGCCACTTTCATCAGCTACTTTATCAGGTGATAATATACCCATTTTATCATAATATCTCAGTGCTTTTTTTGTTATTTTACATATCTCTTCCACTTTTCCTATGGAATATAATTCTTCTCCCATACTAAGTTCACCTCTTTTATAATATTTTTAGCCGTTTTTAAAATCTAAATCATTTTATTCCAAAGATTTTAAAACTTTATTAAAAAGAATTTCCCCCACTAAATGTAAAGAATATAATGAGGAGTCCTTATAAGCATTAAAAAACAACTTCACCTTTATAATATTTATAAACATTTTAAATTTATTCTAAGAGCCACGAACTCTTTGCAATTTTCAAAATGTTTATCATAAACTTATATATAATAAAAATCCTAATGAAATTTTATCTAATTGTTATATCGAACTTTTTGTATAAATAAATGGATATTATTACGATTATGATGAGAATTATAAATACTTAATTATGTGATTTTGAATAAACAGAGTTTTATAATATTCAAAAATAATTGAAGAATAATATTTAACCTTAAAATGAATATTTTACCATGTAAAATTAAAGAAAAAATATATTATTCGTATAAATAATATTACATATTATAGTCAAACTGTAAAGAGGAAATTTATTACATCAAGTTAAATGTATAACATTTCAGCCTAAATTTAAGGAATTTAACAGAACCAATAAAAAAACCACCCATTAATGAGTGGTATAAAATACAAAATTTTATCCAAAAACTTTTTCTAAAATTTTTGATAAATCTTCTCCCGTTACTTCTTTAGGATTTGCTGTTGTACATATGTCATTAAGAGCTGCTTTAATGATTTCTTCTTTTGATGCTTCAGCTAGCTCCATATCAGCGCCTTGTTCTTTTAATGTTGTTGGAATCATCAAAGTCTTTTGAAGTTCTACAATACTTTTAATTAAATTATTAACACCAATATTTACATTTGGCGCATGCAACTTCAATAATTTTGCAACTCTTTGATACTTTTTAGATGCTATGTCATATTCTACATTGAAAGCACCCTTATTTAAATTGGCATTATATTCTATTACATAAGGAAGTATCATTGCATTACTTCTTCCATGAGAAATATGTAATTTCCCACCTACAGCATGAGCTAAACTATGAGTAATTCCTAAGCCAGCAGCATTAAAAGCCATTCCAGCAAGACATGATGCATTGTGCAGCTTTTCTCTTGCCACTACATCATTTCCATCAGCATAAGCTAGTGGTAAAAATCTAAAAGCTAAAGTAAGTGCTTTCTCTGCAAGAGCATCTGAAAAATCAGTAGCATTCTTTGAAACATAAGCCTCTAAAGCATGTGTAATAACATCCATTCCTGTATCAGCAGTTATAGCCTTAGGTACAGATTTTACTAGTTCCGGATCAAGAATTGCAACTGTTGGAAGAAGAGATTTATCTGCAAGAGCATACTTTAATCCTTCTTGTTTATTAGTGATTACCGCATATTCAGTTACTTCAGACCCTGTACCACTTGTAGTAGGTATAGCATAGAATTCTTCTATAGAAGAAACTCCTCCAGTAATTTTTTTTGCATATTCTCTCATAGCTTTAGCTCCATCAATTGATGAACCTCCACCAAGAGCTATCATAACCTGAGCATCACAATTTTGTAATTTCTGAATGCCTTCAGCAATAACTTCTACAGATGGATCAGGTACAATATCACTAAATACAGCTACTTGACAATCAATAAGCTTTTGCTTTACTTTCTCAGCCATACCTGATGTTTCCATGAATTTATCACATACAATTAGCACTCTTTTATTCTTGATTTCATTTAGTTTTTCTAAAGAGCCTTGTCCAAAATAGACCTTTGTGTTGATACTAAATTCTTTCATATACAATCTCTCCTATTTTAAAAATATTCAAGATATGAATGAATTAGTTTTCTTTACTTTAAAATAAAATTAACCCACAATTATAACAATCAAAAAAGTTTATAATAAACTTTACTTGATTCATTATATCAATAATAAAATACTATTGCAACAGAAGGTTCGGTCAGTTTCAGTAAAGTAAAGTTTTTCAAGTTAACTTCTTAAAAATATATTAAAAATTATACTTTTTAATTATATAAATATAAAATAATAACAATTATATTTCTACCGATTTAACATTAAAAAACAAACTTTTTTAATTTGTTATTTACTTTATTTAACGTAGATACAAGAATTTTTAGGATACTTGGTAAAAATAAAGAAACTACAAAGCCCACAGCACATAATACAAATATCTTATATTTAATAGCATGTCCAATATAAATTTGATATCCATGGATAGCACATATAGCTATAGCTGCTATTATTATAATCTTAGATGCAATCCAAGATATTATATTTAATATTTTACATAGAAATATTATTATGGATAATATAACTACCACAGGCATGAGCAATATCTTAAGTGGCAATTGAGTAAAGGAAGATTCACTACTCTTTTTATTACTTCCTGCTTTTCTACTACTATCCCTTTTGCTTTGTTTTTCAGATTTAATATTGTCTCTATCTTCTGTATACTTCTTTTTAGATTTTTTTTGTTTTCTTATTGATGTACTCTTTGAAGATGATCTCTTCTTTTCTTTACTAACTGTAGATTCTTGTTCATATTCATTAAAACTTTCATAGCTATTACTATCATTTTTATGAAAATTATTATTTAAATCTTTCACTTGATTATCTATAATCACAGTTTGCTGACTTTTATTTTTTTCTCTCTCTTCCTTTATTTTTTCATAAGCTTCATCAAATACTTTTATAAAGGATTTTGCTCTTTTTTCATCTTCTATCTCTTCTTTAAATTTATTTATCCTATCTTCATACGCCTTTGTTATCTCTTCCATAGATGCATTTTTATCAACACCTAAAATTTTATAATGTTCCATATCTCTCCTTCTCCAACTATAAGTTTAATTTTTTCATTTGTAATCTAATATTTCAAAATCGAAGTAGTCTAAATATTACTTAATTATCTAATACCTTATTTTTAGTTTATTAGTATATTTATAATTCTATCTTCTTTAAATACAGGATTTGTTTTAAAAATCTCTGCCAAAGTGTCTATATTCTCCTCTAAATGTTCAACGTCTTTAGAATATGTATGACTTATATCTACGATATCCTCATCACTAAGCTCTCCGCTTTCTACCCATCTTGCTATACATAACTGCTTAATTACTAAGTAACTCACCACGGCAGTCTTCACTTTAGCATCCACATCATAATCAAAGACAGCCTTCATAAAGTATCTAAACACAAAATAAACTAATATATTTTCAAACTTATACATATTATCTTTATAAAAATTGTTAAATTCCTTATATTTATCTAGATAAATATCTTTATTCTCAACACTACTCTTAATAAAAGATAACACCTTATCTAAGCCTAAGGGATCATTGTTATTTATATGCTTTAAGCCTTTAAATACATAAAAATACTCTTCTATATCAGTATACCATTGTTCTTTATCTCTAATAGTTTTATTAAGATCATCACTAGTCTTGTTTATAAAGTTTTTATCCATATATCTTTCTTTAATGGTCTTTAAACTAGTTAGATCGTCCTCATCTATCTTATCCTGAACTTCCTTTGCAAAATCAAGAATTATAGCAGCTCTTATATTTAAATCAATACTACGATTCTGAAGTATATTAAAAATTATACTTCTGCACTGCATAAGGTCGATAAATAACATGGCATCAATATCGTTATAAGAAGTTATAAACTCATCATTTTCACTTAACTCAAATTCAACCTTATTAGAATCACTTAGTATTATCCTTGCTGCCTCTGGACAGGAAAGTGATATACCTATTTCTCGTAAGTTCCCAAACTCCTCCATATACCTAGGATACTTCTTGCAAGTATAGCAAAGGCTATCTTCTCCAAGTTCATTATATATATCACATAATTTGTTTTCATTTAGAAATGCACAGTTGCCATTTTTCAATACAAATATATTATCTTCTCCATCATTAACCATCTCACTTCTTAGTCTTTCTCCAAAGCCACCACTAAGATTTTCATAGTAATCATAAGTTTCTTCATCAATAACAATTTCCCAACCAGCACAACATGTATCCTCGCACTTATCTGCTATACATTTGAATTTATTAAGATATTTCGGTACTCTTATTTTCATTTTTCACCTCAAAGTTTTTGTTATATATTTAAGGTATCTGAAAATAAATAATAAGTCAAAGATGAGAAGTATATTTTGAGTTAGACAAGGAAACAGGTTCCGCAGATAGTAGCACTATCTAAGGGTTCTGTTGACACAGTATAGCACAAAACAGACGAACATTCTGACTTATTTATTTTTCGAAGATGCCTTATATTAAATTCCATTTTATCATATTCTCATAATTTTATATTGTAAATATACTTTTACTTATTCTAACATCATTTTTTTCTTCTCCCACTCTTACTTTTTTTGAAAAACTATATGCTTTACCCTAAATTATTCATATAAAAATAAAAACCACGCATAGCTTGATATCTACCATTTAAACTATGCAGTAGTTGTCCTTATAAAAATAATTTCATTGAATAATTCAAGTTAATATATTAAAATATCTTATTAACTGATTAAAAAATAAAGTTATAAATAACTATAACAAATAAAGTACTAAATAATGTTCCAATTAAATAATACTCACCAAATTCCGCATCCTCAGAAATCTTATTATATCTAGCAATTGACTTTGCTGTTAAAATGAATCCTATAGCTGAGTATTGATTACTATATAAAAACATAGCAATTATTATACGTTCTAAAAAACCTATAATTGCACCATTATTACTACCATTATTAGCAACGCTGTTATTGATGCTATTATTAACTACCGAATTATTACTACTAGTAACTAAGTTTCCCTTAGGCTTACATCCTGAAAATATTATTTTAAAAGTTATATTTGCCGGCTTATGCATACATAACACCATCAATACCCATTTTAAAACCATTAATCCATTGATACCTAATATACTATATCCAATATACAATGTATCTATTGGATAATATAAATTCTCCCTAAAACAAACTATTACGGCTATAAGTAAAATTATATGTACCACTTGATCAAATATATATATAATCCATGGTTTAATATACTTCTTTACTTTATTCTTTTTACATGCAGTATGAAATATTTTTAAATATCCCTTATATAAATAATATTTTACTACATCTATCAATAAATGAGCTAAGCATAATAATAGTATTAATCCTGTTATCTTATAACTTTTTTTAAACAAAAGTAAAATTAAAATAAATGGAATGCTATAGAATACTGAATGTTTAAATACGCCACCTATTTTTTCCTTCTTTAGCTCTGACATTTCATCATCTTGCAAATAATAATCCCCAACTACATGTGCTATCAAGCACAGTACAATAAATTTAATCTGCATATTTATATTCTCCCCACACTTCTATCAAAACTCTATTCAAACTATGTTTTACATAAATATAATTATAATATCCTGAGCTTTTTAATCTCCTTTGTACGCTTGATTGAGCTAAGTTTAATTCATTAGCAATTTCTCTTTGAGTTTTATTTGAAAACATTATTTTTTCAATAAGTTCTCTTTGCTTATCTGTCCACTTCTCTTCTATAAAGTAACATAAACATAAATTATTATTAATTAAACTAACTATATCCGTTTTATAAATTGAACTAACCCCTATATCTGTATTATATTGTGATTTACTGTTTATTTTATTTAATATTTTAATCTCCTCTATCATTTTTCTAGCATAATGATATGCTGGACCGTCAGCCCCTAATGCCATCTCTTTATTTATATTAGTATCAATATTACCAATCCCAACTCCAAATCTAATTTTTATAGGATACATTTTAAACTTAATTTTATCAATAATATCAAATAAATGAATAGGATTACTTAATAAGCCTTGAAATTCATCTCCTAATGTAATAATAAATTTTGCAGCAATGTTTCTTTCATATTCAATATTTATATCTTTTAATATATGATTTAATTTTTCCTGAGCTTCGTTTCTATTTAATATCTTTTTTGACTCAACTATATCACCTATAATTGCAAAGTACATGCTTATTACCTCATAATTTCTTAAATATTTCTTTAATTTTAACATTTATTAGATACTTTTTCAATGATGATGCATTTACAATAGCATCATTCCTTTTGATGCATTCATAATAGCATCATCACCTTTGATGCACTTATAATAGCATTATTACTTTTGATGTACTTATATTATATTCTACATTTTTCCTTTTTGGGTCCACTAATTTTACTTATTCAATATTTTAAAATTTAAAAAAATGAGGTGTAAAATAACACCTCACCCAACAACATAACTTTAAATATGCATTATACAATCTTCGTCGTCCAATCCTCACAATTCCATATATCAGTTACTACATCTTTATAAAACTCTGGTTCATGGCAAACTAGTAATATAGTTCCTTTATACTCTTGTAATGCTCTCTTTAACTCATCCTTTGCTTCTACATCTAAGTGATTGGTAGGCTCGTCTAGGATTAGTATATTGGTTTCCCTATTTATAAGCTTTGCAAGTCTTACTTTTGCAGCTTCTCCTCCTGATAGTACCATAACCATACTTTCTATATGCTTAGTAGTTAAGCCACACTTAGCTAATGCCGCACGGACTTCATATTGAGTACAGCTAGGGAATTCCTTCCAGTATTCTTCTATACAAGTATTTTTATTTCCTGATTCACCTTCTTGCTCAAAGTATCCTATTTGTTGATAATCACCTAGGGTAACTTCTCCACTTATAGGTTTTATGTCTCCCATAAGGCTCTTAAGTAGAGTTGTCTTTCCAAGTCCATTGGCTCCTACAAGGGCAATCTTTTGTCCTCTTTCCATAGAAATATTAAGAGGCTTTGTTAATGGACTATCATATCCTATAACTAAATCCTTAGTTTCAAAAATAACCTTACCTGATGCTCTTCCCGTTTTGAAGTTAAATGTTGGCTTTGGTTTTTCCTTAGAAAGCTCTATTCTATCTATTTTATCCAACTTCTTCTGCCTTGATTTAGCCATGTTAGATGTGGCAACATTGGCTTTATTTCTCGCAACAAAATCTTCAAGTTTTGCAATTTCAGCTTGTTGCCTTTCATATGCTCTTTCAAGCTGTTCTTTTTTTGCTTCATATATTCTCTTAAACTCTTCATAGTCTCCTACATATCTACTTAACTTTCGATCTTCCACATGGTATATAAGATTAATTACAGAATTTAAGAAAGGAATATCATGAGATATTAGAATAAAGGCATTTTCATAGCTTTGCAGATATCTCTTCAGCCACTCTATATGTGCTTCATCTAAATAGTTTGTAGGCTCGTCTAAAAGTAATATATCTGGAGTTTCAAGTAGAAGCTTTGCAAGTAAAACCTTAGTTCTTTGGCCTCCACTTAAAGCCGTTACATCTTTATCTAGCCCTACATCTAAAAGTCCTAATCCCTTAGCAACTTCTTCAACCTTTGCATCTATAACATAAAACCCATTATTATCTAGCATATCTTGAATAACAGCAGTTCTTTCTAATGCCTTATTCATTTGTTCTTCATCCATTTCACCCATTTTCCCATAAAGTTCATTCATTTCAGTCTCTAAATCAAATAGGTATTTAAATGCATCTCTTAGTACATCTCTTATAGATAATCCTTGTTCTAAAGCTGCATGTTGATCCATATATCCTACTCTCACATTATTAGACCAAATTACTTGACCTTCATCAGGCATAAGTTTACTAGTTATTATATTCATAAAAGTAGATTTACCCTCACCATTAGCTCCAATTAAACCTACATGTTCCCCTTTTAATAATCTAAAGGATACATCTTCAAATATTGCTCTATCCCCAAAACCATGACTTATATTTTTAACTGTAAGTATACTCATACATTTTCCTCCTATATCCTTCTGACTATCACCATTAAATGGTATGCGTTAAAAAATTCAAACCAAGAATATTATACTTTACTAACAAAGATTTTTCTATGGTAAAAATTAAATAATTTATTTGCAAAATTCTCTCTATAAATTTATACTATAAGAGGTCTAAATAAAGTTTAGTAAATTTATTTTTTATATAGAACAATTTTAAATTTGACAATATAAATTATTATTAATAATTTATTGTTTTGATAATAGGAGGATGTAAATGGCTTGTAAATTCTATCTACTAAAGGGAAAAGGAAAAAGTGTGGAGAATGGTCACCTTTGGGTTTACTCTACTGATATAGAAGAATATGATGGTGAATATGAAAATGGAGACATTGTAGAAGTATATAATTGCAGAGAGGAATTCATCGGAAAAGGTTATATTAATGATGTTTCTAAAATTACTATAAGAATTATGACTAGAGATATTGATGAAGAAATTGATGAAGAATTTTTTAGAAAAAGGCTTAGAGCTGCATGGGAATATAGAAAAAAGATAATAGATACTTCTAGCTGTAGGTTTTTGTTTGGCGAAGCTGATTTTGTGCCTGGACTTATAATTGATAAATTAGAAAATTACTACGTTATTCAATCTCTAGCTCTAGGCATTGATAAATATAAAGATATCATTGTAAAAATTCTAGTAGAAGAATATGATGCTAAAGGTATTTATGAGAGAAGTGACGCTAAGGTTAGAATCCTTGAAGGAATGGAACAGATTAAAGGCTTTTTAACCGAACCCTTTGATACTATGATTCAGATAGTTGAAAATGGCGTTAAGTACTATGTTGATGTTGAAAATGGTCAAAAGACAGGATTTTTCTTAGATCAAAAGGAAAATAGAGCTGCTATACATAAGCTTTGCAAAGATGCCACTGTGCTAGACTGCTTTACTCACACTGGTTCCTTCGCATTAAATGCCGGTGTTGCTGGTGCTAAATCAGTATTAGGAGTAGATATATCAGAGCATGCAGTAGAATTCTGTAGACGTAATGCAGAGCTTAATAATCTACAAGATGTAGTTAAATTTGAATGTCACAACGCCTTTGATGTACTTCGTGAGTGGTCTGATGAAGGCAGAAAATATGATGTGGTTATCCTTGACCCACCAGCCTTTACTAAATCTCGTTCTACTATTAAAAGTGCTACAAGAGGCTATAAAGAAATAAACCTTCGAGGAATGAAATTAGTGAATAAAGGTGGTTATTTTATAACATGTTCATGTTCTCACTTTATGAATCCTGAACTGTTTAGAGATACCATTGCCAGTGCAGCTAAAGATGCAAGGGTTACCCTAAGACAAGTAGAATTTAGAACTCAAGCTCCTGATCATCCAATTCTTTGGAATAGTGATGAATCATACTACTTAAAATTTTATATCTTCCAAGTGGTTTAATTATTTACAAAGAGCTATATAATTTATAATCTTAGTTGATTTATAAATTATATAGCTCTTATATTTAAATCTTCTTTACTCTTTCTTTTGACTTTGTTTTACTAGTTGGTTAGCATATACACTAGCCCCAGTGACTAAAACACCCTGAATTATTGCATCAGCACTAAAACTGTGCATAACTCCCATAGATAACAGTATGCCTACAGGAAGCAAGATTACTGGTATATATTTATCATTTATCTTCTCTATTCCTTTTAAAATCATACCAATTATATATAGCACTGGTATTAGTATCAATGCATTCTCTGTAATATAACTAAAGAATTCCATAAATATTCCCCCTTTATATATTTTATTCATTTTATCCTTACATGAGTACATTATTTTATATAAATTCAATAAAATTTTAGTTATTTACTACTAGGTATACTTATGCATATCATTTAACATTTCCCTTATTTTTACATAATGTAATTTTATTCTTTTATTTTTTTGAATTATAAGGATAATGAGATATAAATTTGTTGTACAGATTTTATTGAATATTAGTTCTAAAAGTGTAACAATAATAATATAGTAATATTTGGTAAAAGGTGATGTTATGAAAGGCTTATCCATTCTAAGATTTGTTCAGATTGTTTTTTGTTTCCCTATAATAATATTGTTTGCTACCTCTAAAATGAATGGTATTGAGCAAATCATTTTCATAGCACTCTTTACCTTATATACTGTAGTATATGAAGTCATATTTTTAACTTTAGCTAAAAGAAAAAGAACTACTAAAAACAGCAGTTTTTAAAATAGAGTTCTTTGCTTCAGTAGGAGTAAAACTCCCTCTGAAGCAAAGAACTCTGTTCATTAATATACCTTTATTTCTCCATCCTTGTATTCTGGAACTATATTTATTAAATCTTTTGAAAGACAATATCTTAAATCTTCATTATACCTAAGATCCTTCATCCTTTTATAATGAAGTGCATCTTTTACAAAACTTATTATACTAGGATTATTTATATATACATATTCTGAAGTTTTTGCTATATCTGTTAAGGTGCAATGGTTTTTCATTATATCTCTTAAACAGTTGATTATATACCCACTTGTTATAAAGTCATCCATAGAAAACTCTCCATCGGTTCCTGCATTTACAAAGGTTACATCCTTATTTAACTTAGCTAATTTTTCTGCTACTACTCTTCCATTTATTAAAGCACCTATAAATATCTTCTCTGCTTCCTCACTATTTTTAATAGCTCTAGTCCCATTTGTGGTAGTCATTATAAGACTCTTACCTTTTACTATATCCTCAATGTAGTCTAAAGGTGAATTGGAAAAATCAAATTTATCTATTTTTATCCCCCCTCTTTCTCCTCCTAAAAGATATTTATTTTTATCTTTACTTGCAATATCTATAGCTTCTTCTATCTCTTTTACAGGAATTATTTTATCACAACCATTATTTAATGCTGTAACCATTACTGAAGTTGCTCTTAAGACATCAATAACAACCACTATCCTATCTTTAAATTTTTCTGGCTTAATATGTTGTGCAGATATAACTACATCAATATTCATGTACTATTCCCCCTGATTATACATTTAATTAAATTAATATTCTTTATAATATTTTCCTTGATATAGGTCTTCAGTGACTAACTTATTATCTATAGCATTTAAGACTTCCCACTTTTTCAAACTCCACATAGGACCTACTAATAAATTTCTTGGAGCATCTCCTGTAAGTCTATGAATTACTATATCCTGTGGTAACATTGTTATAGCCTTAGTTACAAGGTCAATATATTCATTCATTTCTAGTAATGTAATCTTACCTTCATCTAGCAGCTTTTCTAGCCTTGTATTTTTCATTACATGAAGAAGATGAATCTTAACACCTTTTATGGGAAGCTTAGAAATATACTTAACAGTTTTTAACATATCCTCTTTACTTTCTCCTGGAAGTCCAAAGATTATATGTGCCACCACATCTATTTTCCTTTTATGTAGTTCCTCCACTGCTTTTTTAAATATTTCTAACTTGTAGCCTCTATTTATTAGGGTAGCTGTAGTATCATTGCTAGTTTGAAGTCCAAGTTCTACCCAAGTATATACCCTTTTTGAATAGTCTTCTAATAATTCTAACACATCCTCTTCTAAACAATCTGGTCTTGTAGCAATGGCAAGTCCAACCACATCCTCTTGTGTTAATGCTTCATCATACTTTTTCTTTAATACTTCTACAGGCGCATAGGTATTTGTATAGGCTTGGAAATAAGCTATATACTTACCATCTTTCCACTTTTTATTCATCATTTCCTTTATATCAATAAACTGCTCAGTTATAGACGATAACCTATCTCCAGCAAAATCTCCTGAGCCACTCTCAGAGCAGAATATACACCCACCTTTTGATAATTTTCCATCTCTATTAGGACATGTAAATCCACCATCTAATGATATTTTAAAAGTTTTTTGCCCATTAAACTTTTTTCTTAAAAAATAATTTAAACTATGATATCTCTTTCCATTAAAATCTTTTCTCATTTCTAATCTTCCTATCCTATTCTTCTGTTATCTATTTTAAATATATCCATATAGTAATCTTCTATATTCAATTATAGTTTAACTCTTTTATCTTTCAAAATCCACTAACAATACTTTAAAAAGTTTTCCACATATTAATAGTTTTCCACATATTCTTGTGTGGACTTCAATATAAATATACAAGCTATCATAATTTTTGGGGGGATAACTTTGAAGAATCTTAAATTAATTTTTCAAGCTGCCACTGTTTTTATTGGCACCATTGTAGGAGCAGGCCTTGCTTCTGGTCAAGAAATAACTCAATTTTTTTCTACCTATGGGTTTTCAAGTTTTTATGGACTTCTACTCTGTGCAGTATTTTACATAATAATAAGTTCCATTATAGTGTCTATAAGTTTAAAATATGACTTAAATTCTTATACTGATTTTATAACCCTTGTAAGCCCTGGTTTCTTTGGAAAAATAACAGATTATCTTACTAGCTTCTTTTTAATCTCAGGAGCTGCTATAATTCTTGCAGGTAGTGGTGCTTTACTTTATCAACACTTTGGAATTCCAAGACTTGTTGGAGTGTTTCTAATGGCTGGAATTGCACTTATTACCTTATTAAATGACACTAAGGGCCTAATAGCTATTAATTCCATAATAGTACCTAGCCTCACTACTATAATTATTACTATATTTGTCCTTTATCTTCTCTTTTCAAAGGATACTATATCTATGGACTATATGAAACAAGTACCAGTATATAAAAACCTTATTATAGATAAACAGTGGATTATATCATCACTTCTCTATGCAGGATTTAACATGTTATCCTGTAGCGGAGTTCTTGTACCAATTAGTAAGGAAATTAAAAATAAGCGTCTTATTATTTCTGGATTAACCATTGGCGCTCTTGTCCTTACTCTACTTGCTTTCTTAATTAATTCAATGTTAATGGCAAATATACCTGAAATATTTAAATATGAAATTCCACTACTCTTTGTAGCTAGTAAGTTTATCTCTTTAATGCAAATTCTTCTTTTATGTATTATTTGGTGTGAGATGTTTTCTACGGAAGTTTCAGATATATATAGTGTTGGTAAAACCCTTGAAAATAAATACAACATCCCTTATAAAAGAGGTGTTGTACTCATTCTTTTAATAGCCATTCCTATATCTCAAATAGGCTTTAAACAGCTTATAACTTTCTTATATCCCGGTTTTGGAATAGTTAGCTTGGTATTTATAGCTCAATGCATTGGGTTCTACTTTAAAATGAATAAGGTAAAAAAATAATTAAAACTTATATATGCTACTTCACTTTTTGCTCCTCTTTAATTATACTGATATTATATAAGATGAACACTACTATGTTAGTAGTGTTTATTTACTTTGAAATATAAATATAATATTTGCTATGTTTATTATGTAAGGAGATAATTAATTATGAAAGATTTGACTTCTCTCAATAATTGTAATATATGCCCTCGTAATTGCAGTATAAATCGAAACTCTGCAAAGGTAGGCTTTTGTAAAAGTGGAGCTAAAGTAAAAGTTGCTAAGGCCTATGGTCATATGTGGGAAGAGCCCTGTGTGTCTGGCACTAATGGTTCTGGTACGGTTTTCTTTTCAAATTGTAACCTTAGATGTGTATTTTGCCAAAATCATGATATTAGTCAGTCTGACATAGGTAAGGAAGTTTCTATAGAAAGATTAAGTGAAATATTTTTAGAGCAACAAGCTAAAGGATACCATAATATAAACTTAGTTAACCCTACTCACTATATACCTCAAATAATAATTGCTTTGGATAAAGCTAAAGAAAATGGACTTAATATCCCTGTAGTCTATAATTCCAATGGCTATGAAAACGTAGAAAGCATTAAAGCTCTTAAAGGATACATAGACGTATATATTCCTGATTTAAAGTATTTTAATGATAAATATGCAATAAAGTATTCTTCTGCTCCTAACTATTTCACCATAGCATCAAAGGTTATTGAGGAAATGGTGTATCAAGTAGGTATTCCAATATTTAATGATGAAGAAATTTTAATTAGAGGTGTTATTATAAGACATCTAATGCTCCCTGGACTTTTATTCGATTCAAAAAAAATAGTAGATTACATATATAAAACCTTTGGAGATTCAGTATACTTAAGCCTAATGAATCAGTATACACCTATGTTTAAAGCAGCAGAATATGATGAAATTAATAAAACTCTTAACCCTAGTCATTATGACTCTTTAATAGATTACTGTATAGATTTAGGCTTTAAAAATGCCTTTATCCAAGAATGTGGATCTAACTCAACAGTTTATGTCCCAGATTTCAATCTGCAAGGCATTTAAAACTCTAATATTATAAAGCTCTTTAACCGTAATAAAACTAAACAAATAAAAAGCATTCTTAGGTAAAATCTCATGAACTTTACCTTAAGAATGCTTTTATCATTAATTATACATCTAGTGTACTTCTAAAATATTCTGTAATTCTTTGAACCTCACCTATAGCTTCTGTAAGTTTAATCATTTCATCAGTATAGGTATTTACACTGGCACTAACTTCTTGAGATGATGCAGAATTTTCTTCTGCAATAGCTGCTAATGATTCCACATTGTCATACATTCCTTCTATAGCTTTAACTTCTCTACCTAAATCATTGATTGTAGTAATCATTGATTCTGATACTTTATCAACAGCAGTAGTCGTACCCGCACTTATATCTCTAATTCTTTCTAATCCATCAGTTTGTTTTTCAAGAGCTACATACTGTTCATCTATGCTATCTACAGTATATTTAATATCCTCTGCAAATTCTTTAAGATTTAAATTAATTTCTTCAACAGCATCTTTAGTTTGTTCTGCAAGCTTTCTTACCTCTTCTGCAACAACAGCAAAACCTCTACCATGTTCTCCAGCTCTAGCTGCTTCTATAGAAGCATTTAATGCTAAAAGATTTGTCATGTCGGAAATTTGAGCTACTATTGATACTATATTAGTAATATCACTAGCTTTATTGTTTAACTTTATTCCAGTTTCTTTTACTTCTTGGAACTTGTCTAATGTTTTTTGAATATTATTACTTACAGTCTTTATCTCATCAAACCCAGCAGTAATTTTCGTTATAGTATCTTCCATAGCTAATTTATTTTCATTTTCACTGTTTACTAAGTTATTTAAAGCTCTAATATTATCATTCAATCCTGATGCTACTCTTTCTGTATTGTTGGCTTGGTCCACACTAGTTTCTGACATTTGTTCTACTACTGTAGATATTTCTTTAGATGAGCCTTCCATTACATTTGAAATAGCTTTAACCTTATTAAGATATTCTACCATCTCACTAACATTAGCATCAAACTCTGTCATATCCATTGAAGATATATTAGTTCCTGATTTTATAACTTCATATAATCCTTCAAGCTCGTCCTTGGTGCTAATAACATCATATGACCTTTCCTTATCTTCTTTTAATCTAGTCATAGCTTTAACAGGTCTTAATAATAAATATGTACCTATAAAGGTTACTACTGTAGCTACAGCTGTAATTTCTAAAGCTGGAACTATGCTTTTAACTCCAAGTATTAATGTTGATCCAATAAGAGTTAATATAAAAGTAAATATGGATGCCTTAACTGATAATGATTTTATAAATCCAAGGTATAAGATTTTATTAAATCCATAACTTTTTTTGCTATTTATTTCTTTTTCAAAAGTCACTTCCACTTTCATCACATCTCCAGACTTTTCTAAAATTTCATACTCTAATTGTTCATTAAAATATTCAAAAGTTCCTTCAAGCATACCTAAGAAATAGTCAAACATCTTTCTTTTAGATGAATAAGTCATAACCGCTTTTCTTTTAGATGTCTGAACAATATCTACTGCTGGAGGCTTAGCTCCTGAAATTTTCTTAGTTATTGCTATATGTATATCGTTTAGTGATTTTAAAAATTCATATGCACTTCTCTTTTTAAAGTATACTGGATATACATTAACAAAGGATTGTATATTGTCTTTTCCTATATCATTCCATAATTTCTCTTTAGTTAAACTTCTAGCTTCTGATAGCTTTGAAATAAACTTAGCTATTACTTTGTCGTCTACTTCTTCTAGTGGAGAAAATATTTTATTTGTCTCCCATCCAGCATGGTTCATAGCTTCATTTACTTGTGAATCATTATAAAGTTTTCTACAAGTATTTAGCCATATTGATACAACTGTACCCTTCATAATTAATACCCCTCTTTTCTATGGCTATAGTATATTAGCACTGATTTGGCAATTCAAAATAGAATCTTACACCTCTTTTGGTATTTTCAACTCCACATTTACCTTGGTGCAAATCTACTATATTTTTAACAATTGATAGTCCAAGTCCTGTACCACTATCTTTCCTATTTCTTGACTTATCTATCTTATAAAATTTATCCCATATCTTATCAATTTCTTCGTTATTAATAAGCTCACCTGTATTTTCAAAAGATAACTGAGTCATATTCCCCTTTGTGTACATTCCAACAAATATACTTCCCTCACAGGGAGTATGCCTTATTGCATTCGTAAGAAAATTGGTTATTACTTGTTCTATCTTAAATGCATCCCCATAAATTTGTTTCTCATATAGATTCAAATCTATTTTTACATTCTTATTATCGATACTATGATGTAATTTCTTTACAACATTTTTCACTAAATTATCAATAAAAAATAATTCTTTATTAAGGATTACCTTTCCACTTTCCAAAGATGATATTTGAAGCATATCTCTAACTAAATTACTCATCTTATCCGATTCTTCTATAATTACATTTAATGATGAATTAATATTGTCTTCTAAAAATACTCCATCCTTAATACCTTCTGCATATCCTTTTATTAAAGTAATAGGCGTTTTTAATTCATGAGATACATCTGCTATAAACTCTTTTCTCATAATCTCAATTTCTCTTTCTCTGTGGATATCATTTTGTAGTTTTCTATTAACTTCTTTTAATGAATTTAAAGAACTATCCAAGTTTTGTCCTAAAAAATTTAATGTTTCCCCAAGGTTTCCAATTTCATCTTCATATACCATAGTGCATCTCTGACTAAAATCCAAATTACTCATTCTTACAGCCACTTTATTTATTTCTCTTAATGGCTTTGTAATAAATTTCGAATAAATTAATGCTAATATAACTATTACTACTATAGCTCCTAAGTAAAAATACTTATAAAATATCCCTATAACCCCCATGGCTTCTTTTACATATTGTAAAGATGTAAATCCTACTATTATATTATTGTCATGTAGAAGTGCAGACGCTAAATATTTAGTGTTCTCGCTGTTCTTAAATGAAATAGTTACCTGTTTTTTATTAATCATCTCGTTTAATAGTTCCGGATCTGTCTTTATAGTTTTAATAACATAATTAAAAATTTCTGTATTTTTACTATCTATAGTTTCTGAGTCAGTTTTAAAGGTCACTATAATATTATTTTCTGTGTTTACCACTCCTATAGATGTGTTATAATTATTCTCAAACTTCTTAATACTCTCTATTATTTCCCTTTCATCCTTTGGATTACTTAGAGTATCTCTAAACTTTATCACATTGCTTTTAATATCATTTTCCTTTTTATCATTATATATCTTTTCAAACAATATTCTCTGACTTAAAAGAGTAATAGTCAAAAATGCTATAAATACCACAATAGTTACAACAAACATTTTCAATGTAATGCTTCTTTCTATATTTCCCTTTATCTTTTTATAATAGTTAATTATTTTATTCATACTAAACCTCTATCTTATAACCAAAGCCTCTTACTGTTACTATCACTTTATTCATGTGCTTTAGCTTCTCTCTAAGTCTCTTAATCGTAGTATCAACCACACGTATATCTCCTTCAAAATCATAACCCCATATTTTTGTAAGAATTTGCTCTCTAGTAAGAACTATATTTTTATTTTTCAAGAAATATATAAGTAAAGAAAATTCTGTTGGTGAAAGATTAATTTCTTCATCACTTACCATAACTCTATGACCTTCTTCATCTATATAAAGATTCCCTATCACAATTCCCGTACTTTTATCTATACTACTTCCATAGCTCCTCTTTATTAATGCTTTAATTTTAGCTACTAAAACCTTTGGACTAAAGGGCTTTGTTTCATAATTATCTGCACCAAATCCCAATGCTAAAAGCTTATCTTCTTCCTCTTCCTTTGCACTAAGCATTATTACTGGTATATTCCATCTATTTCTTATAGCCTTTAATGTCTCAAACCCATCCAAAACAGGCATCATTATATCTAGTACCACTAAATTTACTGATTCATTCTCTATAATCTCAATAGCTTCTTTACCATTAGAGCTATGTAATGTTATAAACCCTTCCTTTTTTAAATAAGCTTCCAACAAGTTTCTAATATTCTCTTCATCATCAACTAATAATACCTTTATATTATCCATATCCGTAACTCCTTGTATTTCTCTTCTTAACAATAATTATACCTTATTTTATACTCTATAATTATTTACTTGAATATTTTATTAAAATATTTTTTGCATGTTGCTTTTATACGCAAAAATGAACTCCGAGATAACTTCGAAGTTCATTAATAGATTATATACTCAATTTTTAGGATATTTAATTCTAGGTAAATCCGGCGCATCTTTATATGGCCAATGTGGAATAAAGTATGAATATTCAATTTCTTCCTCATGAACACTTCTTAATTCTGCAATTTTAGTTACTCCTGTATATATAGCCGAAATCTTATACCATGTAGCATAATCTACTTCACCTGTCTGTGGAAGCCCAAATACCTGTTGAAATACTCTTACTTGATTAGCAGTGGCTGGTCCATATCTTCCATCGATAGCCACTCTAGGTATTAGAGGATAATTTTGAGATATCCTATTTAAAAAGGTTTGAGTGGTTCTAACGGGCTCTCCACTACTCCCCTGTTTCAAAGTAAACCCTGGATAAGACCTTGGACTTCCAGAAACCTTAGTAGCTCTTTCAAGAACAATATCCCCTCCATAGAAATTTCTTAATATATCATATGGAATCCATCCTTGATCCCCTAAAGCCTTACTGCCCCATTGAGTAAGCCATCCTGGACACTGAACATTTCTACCATCACAGTATTGGGTAAGTAAAGGTTGTTTAGCTCCTGACCTCTTTACATAGGTTGCAAATATCTCATCTACTATCCTACTTATGTTATCAAATATGTTTCTTCCGTAAACAAAAGCTTGATCATAAGCTGTAGAATTTGTTACGTCAAAATTAAACCCCTTACTTCTATACCATTCTGTGTATATTCTATTTAAAGTAAATGAAATGATACAGTATACATTAGCTCTTATAGTTGCCTCTGGCCAAGTTGCATAAATTTCACAGCTGGCTACATTTTTTATATAGTCTGTATATGGAACAGTATAATTTGGTGCTGCTGTATTAGTTGGTGCCCCTGCATGTACGATTATAAACTCTGGTACAACTGGCTCTGGCAAAACTACAAAACCACTTGGTGGAGGTGGCAAAGCTTTATTGGGGTCCTCAGGTATCTTAGGTGGAAAATCACCAAATTGAACATTAGGTGGAATCTCTATAACCCTGACTATCTGTACATCTTCATCCTCTGTGATCTCTCTATTAAGACTTGTTGGAATCAGATTACATATCTGTAACGCTGTTTGTCGCGGCAACACTTGGCATCCTCTTATATTTATTTCATCAAAGCCTTCTGCCGTTACATCTATATCATAAAGGGCATAAGGTATAAGGGTATTATCTGGATTTAATGATCTTTCTATTTCTGGAGTTTCTAATTCTATAGTCTCCGTTTGTCCCTCTGGATTAGTAGTTAGGGTAGTAACTTGCTCTCTAGTTTCTCCATCTGTTCTTGATACCGTAATATTGGCATTACTTATTGGTATAGCTGTATTTACTCTATACACTTGAACCTGCAACCTACCTATGTCTGCCATAAATTTCTCCTTAAAATAATACTTCAATATATATATTATGATGACTATCATAGAAAAGTTACATATTCTTTATAGGAAAATTGTAATTTATTCCTACCTTGAGGCTACTTCGTTATTCCATACCCTAAGAGCTCCTGAAAGACATAAAGTACCATATCCCCAACTATTATTAGGATACTGTACATCTACTCTACTTCTATTGGCTCCTTTTAATAAAAAGTATTTTACTCTTTCTCCATACAAATAAGGATCATTTCCTCTTATAATTCCAAATTCCATTAAAAGTCCACATGCCCCTGCCACCTGAGGTGTAGCCATTGATGTTCCTGACCGTGGCTCAAATCCACCTCCCGGAGTAGATGATTCTATATTTTCTCCAGGTGCTACTAAATCAGGTTTTACAGGGTTTAGTTCAGCATTTCCTCTTCCAGAGAATGGTGATATAGTAACGTTTATAAAATTATAACTACCAACGGTTATTACATCTGCTACAGTTCCCGGTATACCTAATGTATTAGCAGTACTAGGTCCTAAGAATCTTGTAGCAATATTTAATCCTTCTGCAATAGGTAACCACATGTCATAACTACCTCGAACATTTTCATTAGTAGTCATGTCCATAGTCCATATTCCACTAGCTATGCTTCCTTCTCCTACCCCTGAAAGTACAATTATTATTTCCCCATCTATACTAAAAGGTGTAGGGCCTGTATTAAATACAAAATACTCAGTATTACCTATTCTTCCTTGATTTAATGCCTTTATTAACCTTAATTCGCCACTACTAGTCCCACTTGGTGATATAAGATTTAAATTAATATCCTTTAAAAAGGACTTAAATAACTGTATTATTAGTATTCTCTCATCTATTCCAACATTAAATCGTATTTCTTGTGATCTACCCAATTCACCACCAACATGGTGTGCTCTATCCCCTTCATTCCCTGCTGCTACTACTATGTTAACTCTTTGCACTGTAGAAACTATACCTATATATTGCTCTAACAAACTATTTCCAGTATGCGCTCCATCATTTGTGCTAAAACTTATGTTTATAACTAGGGGCTTATTTAATTCATAAGCTTTATCAATTAAGAATTTAATTCCTCTCATTAACTGAGTACTTTTTGCTCCCTGTCCTCCTATCTCTCTTGTCATTTTAACCATGGCTATAGAACTTCTAGGAGCTACTCCATAAAACCTCCTTGGTATATTCCCTCCAGCACAAGCTATACCAGCTACATGAGTACCATGGCCTGCTCTATCAAAGTGTGGTACTAATGAGTATGGATCTGGACTTCTTAAAGCTGCATTTATCTCTTCTCTTGTATAAATTCTTCTATTTTCATACAAATCATAAATAAAATCAATCCTTGTATCTCCATTGTCAAGTCTAAATGATTGGTTTACATAATCTATTCCAGAATCTATAAACCCTATAAGTACCCCCTCCCCCTCTAATCCATAATTAGTATTTACTTCTATTATACATGAAGCTCTATTACTAGGTTCAAAGGATAAAAATAAATTTTTAGGTAACTCTATATAGTTGATTTCTCTTATTCCTATTAACTTTTCAATATCCTCTCTAGGTATAGTTATAATTCCATAACCAAAAGCTAAATCTTCAAAGGTACCTCCAATAGCATTTATTTTCTCTTCCATTACCTCTGGAGTCCCACTATAAAGTATAATTAATTCAATGTTAGTTTCTTCAACATCTTCAATTCCATACCCATATCCATATATAATCTCATTTCTTATGCTCTCTGGTACATTTATAAGTAAATTTAATAACCCATCAGCCTTTTGCACACCCATACCTCCAAATTCTTATATAGTTATAGTATGAATGTATATTAAAAATGTTATTAAATTGATTATAGTTGAACTTCTAATCTATTTAATTTTGCAATAACCTTTATACCTTTAGGATGAGCTGTTTCTGTACGAACCATATTTTTGTTACTTATTATTAAAACCTTATTACTATCTAGCTTCTTTAACTGTCTTATCACTCTTTCTCCATTTACATCCATGAGATATATCTTATTATTTTCTATTTCAGAAGTAAGGTTAGCAAATGCCAAATCTCCCTGACAAATTCTAAATCCTAACAAATCATCATTTTCAATTTTAATATATAACACCTTATCCTGAGCATATCCTTCTATTTTATTTGATATAACAGGCAACTCTTTTTTTCCTATAGGCTTGTTTAAATCATAGCTATAAATTCCTACTGACTTAAGAACAGAACTAAATGCATCATTCCATACTTCATTTATAGTTTCTTTTACTTTATTAGCCTTAGTTGCATTATGCGTCTTTAAATTACTTTCTGAAGATTTTCTTTCTTCATAAGCTATATTATCAAACAGCGTAGTCATTTCTGCAAGATCTCCACCTAAAACCTTACCTACTCTTTCTATAAATTTTTCTTCTACAACTTTTCTTCCATTCTCAACATCATTTATATAATTTTCTGATACTCCAAGCTTCTTAGCAAGTTGCTTTTGAGTCATTCCCTTAGCATTTCTTCCTTGTTTAATTCTTTCTCCAACAGTACTCATTCTTAATTATCCTCCTTGTATCTCCTTAATCTAAATAGAAATCCTCTAGTCCTAGAGGATTTCTAAATTATTAGACTTAAAAATTATTTTTGATAATATTGTCTCTCTTTTACTAAATGATCTATCAATTCATGAAGAGTCATTTTAACAGAATTGGGTGTAGTAGACGCTAATATTGGTTTTGCACCTAAAACTTCTCTAACCTTTTTAACAGCTTGTTGAAGATAAACACCTAAAAATCCATTAAATATAATAACTTTTTCTTCAGGTAGTTTAGTATCACTATCTGATAAGCTCTCTTCTTTTAATATATGCTCTAAAGTATATTCTCCCATATTTTCATTTATTGATACACATGGTTTTATACATATATCTTTGAATTTTATATTTAATTTATCTATCTCTTCATCATTAAGCCCATAAGCTATGATTAATCTATCTTTAAGTATATTCATATTAAATACCTTCCATTATAATTTTTCTGGTTCTCCGTAGTTTACATCAAAAGTTTCTACAGTTACAGATTTTATAACTTGATCTTCATATGGTCTATCTCTTCTATCTGTTTGAGAGCTTACTATTTCATCTGCTACATCTTGACCGTCTATTAATTTACCAAAGGCAGCATAACTTCCATCTAGGTGTGGTGCATCTGCAACCATTATAAAAAATTGAGAACCTGCTGAATCTGGATGTTGAGCTCTAGCCATTGATAAAACACCCTTAGTATGTTTTAAATCATTTTTAAATCCATTTCCACTAAATTCTCCTTTAATTGAATATCCTGGTCCGCCCATTCCTGATTTTTCTGGGCAACCGCCCTGAATCATAAAACCTGGTATTACTCTATGGAAAATTAATTCATCATAAAATCCCTTATAAGCCAAGTCTATAAAGTTTTTTACTGTATTGGGAGCTATTTCAGGATATAATTCTGCCTTCATTATTTTTCCGTTTTCCATTTCAAAAGTTACTATTGGATTCATACATCTTCCTCTTTTCTTTCTTTATATTATTTATTCTTTAATTATTTTTATGTAATTTATTATACTGATGATAAACAGAGTTATTTGCTGTTTTTATCTGCATCAAGCAACTTATATGACAATTCTATTAAATTTTTATCATATTTGGAATTATATATTTTAACAGTTCCTTGTTCATTATTAGTATTTAATAAACCTTTTTGATCTAACTTACGCTTCAATTGTTTTACTGTTCCTAAACTACCATCTATAATAGCAACATCATCATTTATAACATTCACTAATGCTTCTTTAATAAATGGATAATGAGTACATCCAAGAACCACAGAGGACACTCTCTCTTTAGGTACATCTTTAAACCTATTTCTTAAATACCCCTCTACAACTTCACCCTTAATATTTCCATCTTCAATGATTTCCACCAGACCATCACATGGCATTGAAATAATATCAGAAGCCTTATTATATCTTTCTCTTAGTTTACTAAATTTATTCTCAGATAAAGTCATTGGTGTAGCCATTATTACTATTATTCCATTACCATAATTCTCTACTGCCGGCTTTAAAGCTGGCTCTATTCCAATTATGGGGATTTCTTTATAACTCATTCTTAATTCATCGATTGCGATACTAGTAGCAGTATTGCATGCCACTACTATAGCTTTCACATTCATAGAAATAAGCTTATCTACCATATTAAAGGTTAACTTTCTAACTTCCTCTGGAGTTTTCACTCCATAGGGTGCATTTAAAGAATCTCCTATATATATGTAATTTTCTTTAGGTAGTAGCTTCACTGCTTCCTTTAGGACACTAATACCTCCAACCCCTGAATCAAAAAATCCTATACTAAAATTAGTTTTGTCCATACTTCATTACACCACACTACTTAGTTTTTAGATATTTCTTCATATATCCTATAACTATAATACTACAGGTAAAAGATTATTAAAAGTATGAGACATGCATTATGTAAAAATATAGTTAAAAAAGAGTATTGTTTATGACTTATTTAGGTCATCTTACAACACCCTTTCTTTAATTATTTTACAGTACTCTCACTATTGTAATACTTCCTTAATCTTTTCTTTAATATATTCTATTATTTCTATATCTCCAATAGTTGCTTTACCATCCATTAAATCAATCTTTATTCTAAAGAAATTTATAACTAACTTATTTCCTGAGATTATATATTCATCAGAGTGTAATGGTGAGAAAATAACTTCTACTTCATCATAATTATATTTATTTTCTACCTTCTGAAATTCACTTGCTAATGAATCTAAATTTAATATTTTTAGTGGTGCTGCCATTGCATGTGTAAATTCTAAGTCTTCCATCATCCACATATTGTTGTTCCAGAACTTCTTTTCTTTTTTAGTTCCATCAAAAGGTTCTCTATTTTTTATAGCGCTTAAAGCACGTCTTACAGATTCTCCATTAAATTCATCATCATAAGCAACAGTTAATCCCGGCATTTTTGCTACATCATAGAAAAATGATTCTGCAATGTTATCCTTTTCAGATGCTGCTTGCCAATAATAAAGCATTGCTTCTACTACTTCTAAATTTAATCTCACTCTACTTAACATAAAATCTCTCCCTCTCATAATCAGATTAAACCAAACTTCACAGATAATTATACACTATGGCTTAGTAAGTTTCTATGGTTTACATTTTTCTTATTCCCATTACCTAAATGGCTTTTTAAGCATATATTATATTAAACTCTTATAATTCATTTTCAAGCGAGGTGAATTTCATGAAAAATACATCAGTAAAAATCACTTTAAAGCTATTTATCTGTGGTGTGTTGTGGAGTATTATAACTTTAGCTATAGCAGGGATATTTACACCACTAACTAACTTTTTTTTTTAAAGACATTATATTTGTAGAAGGCTTAATCATGTTATTAATGTCTATTACATCAGCTATAAACAGTAAATCTTTAGGTATGTCCTATTATATTTTAAATGAAATATATTCTAAATATATGGACAATAAAGCTTTTACAAAAGATAACATTTTTAATACCCTTAATAATATAAATTTCCATCTTTTCTTAAATTGGATTTCTATAGCTATAGGTGGCTTTATAGACATTCTGTTGATCTTTATTTTATGAGCATTATTGAGACTATAAAATAAAAAGGTAGAGTAAACTTAAATAAATTATTTACTCTACCTGTATTTATAAAAAATTTGTTACTATTTTAAGACTTACATAGATGTTAGCTAGTAGACTTAATTAACCCTACAGCCTTGCCAATAATATAAGCATTATCCTCTTTAATCTCTATAGGATAGTATTTATCATTTTCTGGCATTAATACTGCCTTATTTCCTTTTAACCATAGCCTCTTAAGGGTAGCTTCTCCATCTATACTTACAGCAACTATCTCATTATGATTTGCCATAGTTTGCTTATTTATAACTATATAATCTCCATCTTCAATATTAGCATTAATCATACTATCCCCTTTAACCTTTAATATAAAAGGTTGTTGTACACCTTTAAGCCAATATATAGGAACATTAAATTGACCTTCTATTTCATCATTAATAGAAATAGGTTGCCCCGCAGCAATCTCATTGTACACTGGAACTTTATTTATTTCCTTATCTCCGATTATCTCACTAGTAGTGTTAGGGTTTAAAATAACTTCATTATAACTACTAGTATCTATGGCAAAATCATGAGATATATTATGTTTTAAATCTACATATTTATAGGTTTCAATATATTCATTGTTTTTAACCATTTCATCTGCCTTCAACTCTTTATTAATTTTGTCTTTGATAGTTTGTTCTATAACTTTTTTAGTCACATTTTTCTTTGATACTTTACTACAATTTACAACCTTATATTTATTACTATCAAAAATAGTAACATCCTTATTCCGTTTAAAGTATTGAAGCCAAGGTTTTGGTGTGTTAATAGGATTAATATTTTTCACCAAAATAAAGTTACTATAAGTAAAATCTTTTAAAAGTCCACGAATAAATTTTACTTCTTCAATGGTTAACTGTTCTACATTATCTATTATTATATGTGCATACTTTAAATCTTTAAGCTTATCTATATTATCATAAACAATTTTAAACTCATCTATATAATCAATTAGCCTATTTTCTTCCATATAATTGCAATACCATGAATATAATTTATAAATAGCTTCTCTACTATTAGAATTCTTTCTTAATGAAAACCCTCTTTTTTTTCTATTTAAATTTTGATATTCTTCAAGGGAGCTTATATTCAAATGTTTTATATAGAAAATTTCATCAAATAAAAAATCTATATTTTTTGTTAATATAATTTTATTTATTCGTCTTTCCTTCTGTCGCAATTCTGCAATTCCTTCTAAAATAAAAGCCTTTGCCACATCCTTATTGCAAAACCTTTTACCTTTCAAAGTGTTGCGTGATGTTATATACTGGAAACATTTGTTTATTAATTGTTTTTTACTGCAGATCTCAACATTATTATTTAAATATGAAAAAAACGTATTATTTCTATTTACATCTTGCTTTACCTCTTCTAATGTATCCCCTAAAACCTCATTAGATATAAACAATATATTTTCATTTTCTCTAATACAATAATTATCTTGTAAAAAGATGGCTCTTGATAAAGCTGCTCTAGTTTTCCCTATATCTTCTTTGCCATTGATTATAAAAAACCTATGCTTCTTATCCTCTTTAAATTTACTTAAAGTCTGTTTAATATCCATAAAATCACCTCCATTCACTGTATATTCTACTAAAATATATAATTAATATATCTTCTTTTACTACATTTATAATATACCTCATATTATATCATAAACTCTCATATTCTTCCTAAAAAAATAGTAGGTCATCCCTACTTGTTAGACTAAAATATAATAATGAGTTATAATGTTAAATAATAACATGTATTGGAAGTGATATATTGTCTAAAATCAAACCTAACTATATTAAAGAAGATTCTAAACGAGATAATGAAAGGGTACGTAACTTCAAGTCTATTAGACGATTATTTGATATCAGGCCTAAAACTGAATATTTTCTAGATGAACAAAGTTTCAATGATCTAGATATGAATAGAGTTTATGAAAAATTCGATAGGACCTATAGTAGTGCAGGAGAATCTGCTTTATATTCTATGATAAGGAATATTATTATAGATGAAAAAGAACTTAACAGAAGAAATAATGTAATTAGCTTCTTTAAAGATAATGAAGATAAAAAATGCCAGGTTCAAGTGCATTTTTTCAATATGGGATTTGATAATAAAGACTGCTTTATAGAAATGCTAGAAACATATCTTAAAGTTAATAAAAGTAAATATTACCTTTATACCTTCTTAGGAAAACTTTTACCAATATTAATAATACTTATATCTATAATTACCAAAAATCCTAAGTATATGCTTGGTTTTGCTGCAATTTTATGGATTAATGGATTTATAAATATGGTTGAAGCTAAAAATATCAAAGATAAAGGATTATTATACCTACGAAAAATAATTGTTGCTGCAAAAAAGTTGAAAAATCTTAATATTTCCGAACTTAAGGACTATAAATTGCAAATAACCAATATCCTAAACAATATAAAATCTATAGATAGAGGAACTAGACTTGTTGGATTTACCACTATGTTTGAAGGTTTCTTTGAGTTCATCTCTGTACCACTTTTATTAGAAGAAGCCGCTTACTATAAACTTAGTAGTGAACTTAAGGAGAAAAAGAATTACCTCTTAGACTTATATTACATAATTGGAGAAATTGAAGCTTTAGCATCTGTAGCAAGCTACCAAAGTGGACTTGATACACCATATACTAAGCCAAAATTTTATCAGGAACTAAAGTTAAACATTTCTGAAGGATTTCATCCCCTTGTTAAGAATCCTGTTGCAAATTCCATTAATATTAATAAACATGGTATCATTCTTACGGGTACAAATATGTCTGGAAAATCAACTTTCTTAAGGATGCTGGGAATTAACATAGTATTTGCACAAAGTTTCAATTTTGTACTAGCTGAAAATTACGAAGCTAGCTTTTTCAATGTTGTATCTTCAATTAGTCCAAGTGATGATGTAAATGCAGGAAAAAGCTATTACATGGCAGAGGCTGAATCCATCCTTAGAATTATAAAAGCTACTGAAAAGCCTCTTCCTATTTTCTGTGCCATAGATGAAATTTTTAGAGGTACAAACCCTGTAGAAAGAATTGCTTCTTCCGCTGAAATTCTAAAATATATTAACTCTAAAAAAGCAATTTCTATAGTTGCTACCCATGATAGGGAACTAGCTGATATTCTTAAAGATTACTATGATTTCTTTTATTTCAGTGAAGATGTAAATAGTAGCGAAGGACTTTCCTTTGACTACAAACTGAAACAAGGAGTATCTCAAACAAAAAATGCAATAAAACTTTTAAAATATATTGGATATCCAGATGAAATCATAGAAAATTCCTTTGAAAGAGCAGAATATATAGAAGGTTTTATATAACAATAAAACATGGGAGGCCGCTAAAAAGTGACCTCCCATAAAATTTACCTTACTTTACGTTTTATGTATATACTTATTTAATAATTGTAAATCTGCTTATCTTGTCATCTTTCTAACTAAAGTAGATGTCAAAATTCCTATCATTATAATTCCTATAAGTATTTCTATGCTGCTTAGTATAACCCCCATCATATTATATGGCAATAAATCACCATATCCTACTGTAGAAAATGTAACTAAACTAAAGTGAATACAATAAATTATATTTTTAAATAGCATTTTAACAGAAAAATCACCTGCTAATCCACTAATTCCAATTACTCCGCTGGAGCAGTTTATACCAGTAATCATGTATAATAAAGCAAATATCAAAATTATAATTAAAGATAACATAAAGCTTCTATAAGGCTTTTCGCCATAACCACATACTATATTGGCCACAGAAGAATAAAATTTCTTTCTACCTTTAAGCGTCCTATGAAAAGCTAATTTACTTTGATAAAAACACCTACCATATCTTCCGCCTACATGATTTCTTAAATATTGTTCACCAAAATCCATGTAACTAAAACTAATGTTTAGATAATTACAATTACATATGCAATTACTTGATTCTTCATTATTTCTACAGGTATTATTTTTTTTCATATCCTTATAGTTGAATTTTCCTATATAAGAACCATAATTAAGCTTAGTATAAGATTTCTCATTAATAAACTTTATATCCATGGTTCCTTCCATATCTTTTATTATGCAGTCCATTAAATTACAATTATCTATAAATCTAACCTCATCATAACTATTTCTTACAAAATTACAACCTTTCATAAAGCTATTTTTAAAATCAACCTTATATAATGAACATTCCTTTATATATAAAGATGAAAAATTACAATTATTAATATATATTTTGTCTAAAATACAATTATTAAACTCCAAAAAATTTCTTAAATTTATCTTTCCTCTAATAAATTTACAATTTATGAACTTGCAATTAATAAATATAACATTTGAAAAACAATTATTTTCAAAATTCATATTTTTAAATTCACAATTACTATAACTTACATCCTCTAACTTAATATTAATATAATCTAATTTCGTATTCCCATTAAGTTTTAAATTTTCATAATTAAATTTTAAGATTTTATCGTAATCAACATATTTACTACATTTCACAGTATAATAACTACTCATATATACTCCCACCACAATTTTAATAGTATTATTTTATGGAAATGTATTTATTATATTCTCTAAGATAATAATAAATATATTAATAATTAATACAATGTTAAAAATATTCTATTATCTATCTAATTTTCATGATATAATTATTATGTCGATATATATACTTTCTTGGGATACTTACTCAAATACTTTATTCCAAGTCAATTAAATATATTTTAAAATCAAGTATAGATATGTTAGGTGATTTGTATGAATGATAAATATGTACTCTCCTGCCAAAGAAATAAATTTATATATGTGTTAGTTAATTTAGTTTTAGGCATAGTTATGTCCTTTAACTCTATCACAGTTTTTGCTACGCCATCAAGTGATACTGATCAATCCCTTTTAAAGTATAAAGAGGTATTAATTTTATCTTCTCAAAGTGAAAATGAACTGTGGGAATCTTATCTTCTCGATAATCTCAAAACTTCACTAACTTCAAGCGACTTAAATATTCATACACGAATAGAATTCCTATCTATAACAAATGATGACAACTCCTATTTAGATAAGCAAGCTGACCTTTGGTCATTAAAATATGAAAATACTAAATTTGATTTAATTGTTACTCTTGATGATGAATCTTTAAATTTTGTAGGAAATTATTACACTACTCCCATGTTTAAAAATGTACCTGTGGTATATGGCGGTATTAATGATGTTAGCAAGCTGTCTTCCTATCCATTTAATAACTTTACTGGAGTAATGGAACCAGTTAATGTACGTACCCTAGTTGATTTGATTTTACATACAAATCCAAATACTTCTGAAATAAATATTTTATTGGATAATACTATAGCATCTAAGTATATAGAAAACCAAGTAAGAGATACTATTCCCTATTATACTAATGTGTTAAGATTTAATTTTATAAAAAGCGATTATATTGATGATCTATGCTATAAAGTATCTCAATACCCTAGCAATACACCTTCAATAATTGTTGGTAATTTCAAAGATACTTCCAACATTATAATTTCACCTAAGAATACAACACATATTATAAAAAACTATTCTAATGGTCAATTATATACTTTTAAGGAAACTTATGTTGGAAATGGAGCTATCGGTGGACATATATTATATGCAAAAAATCACAGCAAAATCATTTATGAAACTGCTATTCGTGTACTAAATGGTACAAAACCAAATGATATCCCAAGTATATACGATCCTGGTAGTACCTTGTTATTTGATGCATCAGAAGTAACAACAAATAATATATCTCGTTCTTCTCTTCCCGAGAATGTTGTATTTATAAATGATAGTTGGATAAATAAAGGCGTCTCTCTAGGTATAGTATTTCTTTTACTTCTAATTTTGCTAGTATGCATGATAATGTTAGCTATTCAAACAATCCAAAAAACAAATAATGCAAAAAATATGATTGCTGCAAAGAAAAGATATGATGAACTTCTGATAAGTGATAAAATTAAAACTGAATTTTTAGCTAACTTTTCTCATGAAATACGTACTTTGCTTAATGTTATACTATCCGGGCTACAACTTTTAGATATATATAAAGATAACGGCAAACTTACTTTTGCTAATAAAGATGATGAAGTTAAACTAATATATATACGTCAAAATGGATTTCGACTACTTAAGCTTATAAATAATCTAATTGATATGACAAAAATTGATTCTGGGTTTTATCATGTAGAGTTTGAAGTTAAGAATATAGTAGAAGTAGTAGAAGATATCACTATGTCTGTACTTGAATATGCATCTGCTAGAGGAATTTCCATAGTATTTGATACTAACGAAGAAGAGGTTTATATGCCACTAGATTCTGAAAAACTAGATAGAATTATATTAAACCTTCTTTCAAATGCTATTAAATTTACACCTAAAGGAGGACGTATATACGTAACTTTAAAATGTTTAAAACAATCCATATCTGTTTCAGTAAAGGATACTGGAATTGGAATTCCTAAAGATAAGCAAAGAAGCATCTTTGAAAGATTTACTCAAGTTAAAAATGAAAAATCTAAAAGTAAAGAGGGTAGTGGTATAGGTCTCTCTTTGGTAAAATCTCTAGTAGAACTTTTAGATGGTTCCATTATCCTTAAAAGTGAACCAAACAAAGGTTGTGAATTTATATTTACCCTTCCTATAAAGGAAGTTGATCGGGCCACTTTAGATGTGGAAAATCATATATCACAAAATATTACTAATAATAGCGAGAAACTCATGGTAGAATTTTCTGACATAGACTCTAACATAAACATATAATAATATCATAGATTAAAAAACTCAGTTAATGTAATTATCATTATATTAACTGAGTTTATTTAATTTGAATAATATTTCAAATTACCTTACTCTATTTATAACATCTTGCACTGCAGAAGGATTTATTCCTCCTCCTATCTCGTATACTAAGGATGCTTGTTTTGTACTTAAAACCTGTTTTTGATTGTTACTTAGTTCAGTGTCTACAAGCACTATAGGTGTCTTTAATTTTGCCGCTAATGGACCTGCTGTTAATGCATCTGCTAATACGTATCCCTTAGTAACACTAATCCCAGATTGAACTGAGTTAGTATAAAACTTTTTAATCACAGCTGCATTTGTATCATATCTATTAATACCTGCAACTCTATTTCCACTTACATCTGAAGATGTTATGGCGTTCACCTTAGATATTACAGAATCACCTATAATCCCCGTACCACCTATAAAATATGCATTTTGAAGTTTCTCTCCTTTTAACCATTCAAAAGAAGAATCTTTTAAAGAATTAGTTTCTGATAAAATTATTGGTTGTCTATCTTCTCCAGCCTTTGCTGATATAGATAGGGCATCTGCTTCTCCATATCCATAACATATATAAGCTTTATTTGTATCAATTATAGTATCTAATCTTTTTGCTACTAAAAGAGATGTGTCATATCTAGTTGAACCACCTAATCTTTCAACTGTTATGCTAGATTTTATACTTTTGATTTCATTAATTAGCTTATCATAAAGTACTCCTTTCCCACCAATTAAAATTACTTTAGATGGATTTAATCTCTTTAATTCAGTTTTTGTACTTTCAGGTAAAGTGTCAGCACTTGATAAAAGTATTGGAGCTCCATAAGCCGATGCTAATGGAGTTGCTACAAGGCCATCAGCATTTGCATAACCATTTACTAATAGTACAGTATTTGCGCTACTCCAACCTTCTTTACTTACCTTTACTGATGTTTCATATCTATTTATTCCCTTAAGTTGTTTATGTGTAACTTTATTTAATTGTTTTAATTTTGATTGAAGTGTACTATTTTCAGATATAAATTTTGCTCTAAAATATATATTTCCATCTACTTCTGAATTAGCTCTACTATAATTTACTTGTTTTTCTATTTGACTCGCTACCTCAGTTTTAGAAACATCATGTCCAATATAAAGTTTAACATTAGTTCCTTTAACTTGCTTTGCCCACCAATCTACAAGGGTTCCATAGGGAGCTGCACTATTTTCAAAAGTCCAATATATCTGAGGATTTATATAGTCAACCCATCCATTCTTTATCCATGCTACAGAATCACAATATATATCATAGTAGCTTTGTCCACCATTTGTAGCTGAACCAGCTGGATCAGTAGATGCATTTTTCCATATTCCTCTTGGGCTTACTCCAAAGGATACTGATGAGTTTATACTATTAATTTTAGTATATACCTTCTGAATTAATGTGTTGACATTAGCACGTCTCCAGTCATCTTTATTAATTCCATTACCATACTTACTGTAGCTAGTATCATCATTAAAAGATTTACTTGGATAGAAATAATCATCAAAATGAATTCCATCTACCTTGTAATTTTTCACCACTTCAGCTACAGTTTCCACTAAATAATTTACTACATCTGGATTGCCTGGATCATAATATAATGCATTGTTATAAGCTATAGCCCAGCTAGGGTTCTTCCTAGCCATATTATTTGATGCCAATGCATTTACGTCTGTACCAGAAGTCGTTATTCTATAGGGATTAAACCAAGCATGAAACTCCATTCCTCTTTTATGAGTTTCTTCAATCATAAATGCTAATGGGTCATATCCTGGATTCTTGCCTTGAGTTCCAGTAAGTATGTCAGACCAAGGATTAAGACTAGAATTATATAAAGCATCTCCCTTAGGTCTTACTTGTACTATAACACTATTTAATCCTGTTGCTTGTAGCTTGTCCAATAGTGTTATAAACTCTTGCTTTTGTTGAGCCTCATTGTTTCTAGCACCAACAGTTGGCCAATCAAGGTTCCAAACAGTGCTAATCCATGCGCCTCTCATCTCTTTAGTATCTGCAAAAGCAGTTGTGTTCATAACAGCAAATACTAAAAACATGCCTAGCAAACCAGTTAATATCTTTTTCATACTTCCTCCTTTATTCTTATATACAGTTTTTATACTTGTCCATATATTATTATTAACGCCCTTATACTCTTAAAGTTTATATTAACTCCTAAAAAGTAACAGATAATTCATATATAAACAGCTTATGAATTTAACATTAGACTTTATAAAAAATACTACCTCTTAATTTTAAAATTAAGAGGTAGTGTTTTTATTTTATTTTAAAAGAACTTTTTAAAGATACTATTCTGTTAAATACAGGTTTATTCTCTGTAGAATATTTAGAATCCACATTAAAATATCCATGTCTAAAGAACTGGAAACTTTCACCTTGTTTTACGCCCCTCACATTATCTTCAACATAACCCAGTAATACTTCTAAGGATTTTGGATTAACACATTCTAGGAAAGTTTTGTTTTCATCAATTTCTTCATCTTTTATTAAAGGTTCATATAGTCTAAATTCTGCTGGTATAGCAGAGCTAGCATCTACCCAATGTATTGTTCCCTTAACTTTTCTACCTGTAAATCCTGTTCCACTCTTAGTTTCCTTGTCATAAGTACAATGAATCTCAACAACTTTTCCAGATTCATCTTTTATAAAATCATTACACTTTATAAAGTATGCTCCCTTAAGTCTAACTTCATTTCCTGGGAATAATCTAAAGTACTTTTTAGGCGGTTCTTCCATAAAATCTTCTTCTTCAATATATATTTCTCTAGAAAATTGTACCATTCTTTTCCCCATGGATGGGTCATCTTGATTATTTTCAATCTCTAACATTTCAACTTCACCCTCAGGGTAGTTAGTTATAACCACCTTTAAAGGCCTAATAACTCCCATGGTTCTTGGTGCTTTAGTACTTAAATCTTCTCTAATAAAATGTTCTAATAATTGTTCATCTACAGTACTATCATTTTTTGCTACCCCTATTTCTCTACAGAAGTTTCTTATAGACTCAGGAGTATAACCACGTCTTCTTAATCCAGCTATAGTTGGCATTCTTGGATCATCCCATCCATCAGCAATACCTTCATCTACTAAAGCTTTAAGTTTTCTTTTACTCATTACTGTATTAGTAATATTTAGTCTTGCAAATTCTATTTGTCTTGGAGTACTTTCCATTTCACACGCTTCTACTACCCAATCATAAAGTGGTCTATGATCCTCAAATTCTAAAGTACAGATTGAGTGAGTTATGCCTTCTATAGCATCTTCTAGGGGATGTGCAAAATCATACATTGGATATACACACCATTTATCTCCTGTGTTATGATGTGCTGTATGAGATATACGATAGATTATAGGATCCCTCATATTTATATTAGGAGAGCTCATATCAATTTTAGCTCTTAAAACCTTCTCACCATCCTTAAACTCACCTTTTCTCATACGATCAAACAAGTCTAAGTTTTCTTTAACGGTTCTATTTCTGTAAGGACTTTCTTTTCCTGGTTCTTTTAAACTACCTCTATATTCTCTTATTTCATCAGGAGTTAAATCACATACAAAGGCTAATCCTTTTTTAATTAAGAGTACTGCCCTATTATACATTTCCTCAAAATAATCTGATGCAAAGTATAAATCATCCCAGTCAAACCCAAGCCATTTTATATCTTCTTTTATAGATTCAACATATTCAGTATCCTCTTTAGTAGGATTTGTATCGTCAAATCTTAAGTTTGTCTTTCCATTAAACTCATCTGCTAACTCAAAGTTTAAAACTATAGATTTTGCATGTCCTATATGTAAATATCCATTTGGTTCTGGTGGAAAACGAGTAATTATATTGTCATGTTTGTTGCTCTGTAAGTCATCCACCACTATTCTTTTAATAAAATTTGAAGATGTATTTCCTATATTTTCTCCCATAATAATCACTTCCTCTTATTATATTTTATTTAGGTTATTATCAAATAATTTAATAATATAATGGCATTCATATACCTTCATTATCGAAACATAATTCGTATTATCAATAAATTATCTAATTATTTTGACTTACACAACCTTAAATATATCATAATTTGCACTTTTTTTCTATTACCTTTAAAATTATAGTACAATAACTTCTATTTTAAACTATAACCTATTATTCCTTAGTGCAACTATGCTTATACCTATACAAGTAAAGAAGAAAGCACTCCATTATACATTACATATTGAAGATGTAATGCTCTAGTTAAAGCCACATATAGTAACTTTTTATCTAAGGCTTCATTGCTATACATATCTTCATTACAATTATAAACAATAGTTGCATCAAACTCTAACCCCTTGGTCATATAGCTAGGTATAATTAACTTATCTATATCTAATTTACTTTGACTCTCTTCTATAAGTTCCCATTTATATTTTGACTCCTTCTCAAGCCTTTTATGTAGTTCCTTGCACTCAGTATAGGTTTTGCAAATTATAGCTACAGTTTTTTTATTCTTACTATATATTTCTTCTAATAAAGAATCAATAACTCTTATTTCTTCATCTTCTCTAGCATTAATAACCCTAGGTTCATCTCCATGTCTTAATATAGGAAGAGCAGGTTTTATATTTAACTCTTGCTTTTCTAATACTCTGTTTGCAAACTCTATTATTTCTACTGTAGACCTATAGCTTTGGGATAAAGTTATATAAGTGGCATCTTCGTTAAATACCTTTTCTATTAAGCTTTCCCATGAGTTAATTCCTTTATAATTATAGATTCCTTGTCCTAAATCCCCTACTATAGTCATGGAGTTATTCTTTGATATCTCCTTCAATACACTAAACTGCATAATGCTATAATCTTGCGCTTCATCAATGACAGTATGAATATAGCTCTCTCCCACGACCCCTTCTAACTTCAATTGTAAGTACGTCAACGCCGTTAAATCATCACAGTCTATATTTTTAGCGGCAATATTTTTATTTATTTCATCTCTCATGTAATCAGCTAGCTTTTTAGGTAAGCAATTATCTGTTACATACGAAAATGCTTCTTCATCGTTATATAGATTTATATAGCTATCCACTACACTTATCTTCTTCCAATTACCAAAGAACTCTTTTAATGCCTTACTACCTTTAGTTTTTAGTCCTGCTATAAGCTCATCTCGTTCATCATAGGTTTTTATTATTTCTTTTCTCTTATCTTCCTCTGATATGGCTTTCCTATCTTTAATATCTTTTATCTTAAAAAAGTATAAATTTTCTATCTTTTCTTTAATTTCTTCTATTCGGCTTTTTAACTTACCTTTAAAATATTTATTTATTTCATCTTTTCTCTTGTTAATAGGTAAATTTTCTAAATCCTTTATATATAGTCTTTTTATTTCCTTTGCTGAAAATAAAATGTATTCATCAACTAATATATCCTCTACTTCAGAACTCTTTCTTTCTAAATATTTAATAAACCTATCCATGATGATTTTATAGGTCATTGTACCTTTTATCTTACTGGATGCAGTAATGTATTTAATTTCTTCCTCATCCTTACACTCCATTATGTGTGCAAGCTTTTTATCCTTAGTTATTATTTTATATTTAATGTTTAAAATTGCACTGCAAAGTTCTTCAAAGGTTGACTGTTTTACATTACTAACTCCTAAGTTTGGTAATATATCTGAGATATAGTCTAAAAATAACTGGTTTGGTGCAACTACTAGTATGTTCCTATTATTCATTTCATCTCCATAGGTATACACTAGGTAGGCTAATCTATGTAATGCTACCGTAGTCTTTCCCGAACCTGCAGAACCTTGAATAATTATAGGCTTATTTTTATATGCTCTAATAATTTCATTTTGTTCCCTTTGAATAGTATTTACTACATCCTTAAGCTTTTTACTCATATTTTCTTCTAAATTTATCTTTAAAAACTCATCTACTAGTTCTTCTCCATCTTCTGATACTGGAACTATTAACTCATTTACTCCCTCATCAAAGATATTTACTATTTTCCCATCCTTAACTTTGAATTTCCTTTTTAATAATAGGTCTCCTTGAATTTCTCCCATGGGGGCAGTATAAGATGCTGCTCCAAAAGTTCCACTATAATATAAATTGGCAAGAGGTGCTCTCCAATCAATGACAACCTCTTCGTTTTTAACTTCATCTATAAGTCCAAACTTACCAATATAAAAGCTCTCTACATCTCTTATCTTTTCCTTGAAATCAATTCTTGCAAAGTATGGATTATCTTTACTTTCATTATACTTATGCAAATCTTTATTTGCGAAGTCTTGAATATTTTGGGCTAAAATTAGTTCTGTACTAAAAGTACCCCTTGAAGATTTTTTAAGGGTTGCTACTTTCGTTTCATACTCTTCACACTTTTTCTCAGCGTTTAAAAGTTGCTTTTCTATCCATTCCTTAGTACTACTGAATTTCATTTCTTCCTTCAAAGTCTCTTTTCTATTAATTGTCATTGTTTTTCACCTCTCACTTCTTATATTTTTGAAAAAATATAGAGGAAAAATCCTTTGGATTCTTCCTCTTTGCTTATAATGTAATATTATTTTGTACATTAATTGTATAATTTTCTAAGAGCATATCATATCATAATGAAATATTTCTTTATTTATGAGTTGCCTATATATTATACATTAAAATTTTACAAATTCATAGAAGTTTTTTAATATTTGTTATCTATTTAAGCCTAAATGTCTTAGGTGCTAATTTATACACTAATGTTAATGCTATAATCATATATATTACAGTGAATATGATTACTCCTAAACTAAATATATAGGAAGAGCTATCAATTCCTGAACACATATAACAAACTACATACATTACTGTATTAATTCCTCTGAATAGTGGGCTTTTGACCTCTAAGTTAGCAGTATATGGCTGAATTATATAATATACCGCTAAATGATGTATGGAAAAAAAGCAAGCCAAGGCTATTATACTTAAAAATAAATAACTTAATTCTAATATTGCCTTAGGGTCTCCAGATGCTATTAGTATGAAAATTATACAACAGCAAATTACTAAAGCAGGAAGAATATTAAAAACAACTACCCTTTTTAACCTAGATTTAAAATTAGAAAATATAGCTTCTCTTTGTCTATAGTACCCATATCTAAGTAAGCTTATATCACAATTAAAAAACATAGCTTTACAAATTCTTTCTGTAGTAGATAAAAAGTACATTACAAATATCCAACTAGAAGTTTTATTCTTGAAAAAATCTGTAATACCTACTTTATCACTTGGCTTCCACAATATAAATCCAATGGCAACCATTGTTACTATAAGACTTCCTATAATTATATATTTTGAAGACTTTGATAAAAGTTTTTTGTATCTTTTGAAAAATATAGCATTAAGATATTCATAGCCTTGCTTATTTTCATAGATATTGGAATTCAAGTCTTCTACTTTTATCTTCTTCTCATTTATTTCTACATCTTTAAACTGAACATCTTTTACTAATTTTTGTTTCTCTAAAACATTATCCTTAGTGCATATAATTTTACCAATATCCTTAAATCTTTTGTATTTAAAGATATATCTAAGAGATAAAACTGACAATAAAAATAATAGGATAATAATCCTGTAATCATATATCCACCTATGAAGTCCTATATTAACATGAAAAAATAAAGGAACATAAGCTAGTAAAGGACAAATAATCACCAATGTCCCAATAAATATATCCATATTTGATATCATCTTGTTAAATCTACTAAATACAAATAAATGAATAAACTCCCATATGAATCTAATGAGTATAAACTCAAAGGTCAAAATTAATCCCTTTACTGGAGAAAACAGTACCATCATCACGGGAGTAAAATGTATAAAAGCTAAAATTCTGGTATAAACCATTTCACTTATAAAGTACTTTTTAGCATCCACCCTCATTAATCTTATCATGTTGAAAGGTTTTTCATCTCGTGGCATTAAAGTAGTATTTATAATAGGTCCTAGAATAAAGCTTAAAATAAAAAATATTTGAAGAGCTACTTCCTGTAAATTTCCGCTTTCCTTTGAGAGGTACAGAGCAGGAAGTGCTATCATCACACCTATATAAACAGCTTTTTTAATAAAGCCAAATAAAAAAGACATTACTTCAAATATAATTCCAAGAGTAACTTTAGCCTTTGTTTTACTGTAAAGACTCTCTGGAACTTTTTTACCTATTAGTGGAATCCTCTTGATGAAATATATGAATGTATTTGCACCTTGTGCAAAGGAGAATTTGTATGTATTAGTAAAAGTTCTAATCATAACTGTCCTCCTTTAAAATTTCCATGATGCTTTCCTCAAACTTTCCACTTCTTATAAGTTCACTTGGAACTTGCTCTAATATTCCATGATTAAGAACTACTATTTCATCACATAAATCCATGGCAAGTTGTAATATATGGGTTGAAAATATAATTATATGCTCACTCTTTATTTCCTTTAATAAATTTTTAATTTCTAGTGCCACAATTACATCAAAAGAACTTAATGGTTCATCTAATAAAATTACCGGAGGTCTACTTATTAAAAAGCATAACATCTGGAGCTTGTTCTTCATTCCATGAGAATAGGTTTTAATTAATCTATGACTATCAGCCTTAGATATTTTTATGATATTTAAATATTCCTCTACGGTCTTAATGTCATTAATCTTATCCTTATTTATATCTATATAGAATTTAACAAACTCATAACCTGTTAAAAACTCTGGTAATACTGGATCTGCAAAAACAAATCCTATATTAGAATAATCTAACTCTGCTTCATTACCCACTCCATTCTCTAAGATGACCTCCCCTGAATCTTTGCTTACCTCTCCACTTATACAATTAAATAAAGTAGTTTTACCTGCACCATTTCTTCCTAATAGGCCATATATCTTTCCTTTTTCAAAGGTAAAAGATGCTTCTTTTAACACCACTTTATTTTCAAAACTTTTTTGTATATCCTTTAATATTAACTCCACTTTTCTCCCCCTAATCTTCTCAAACCCGCATGGGCAGAACAACTATTTAACTAGTTAAATAGTTAAATAGTTATATTTATAAATATTAAACTAGTTTCCTATATAAATATTTATATAGGAAAATTTTTTCATATATCCTATTAACTATTAAATCACATATTTTACAAATTATCTATTTAAAATAGTAGGTTATTATGAAATAATAGGATAAAGGTTATTCTTATATTATAATTTTCTAAGTAATAACTTAGAATCAAGAATAAATGTTAACTAAGCTCGTTTATGAACATTTTACTTTTAAGGAGTTGTATTAAATGGAGAATTTAGAGAAATTTCGAAACTTTATGAAATCTAGCTTTTCAACAGAAGAGGATGAAGGGGAGTACGAGTTATCTGATCAACAAAAAAATTACCTTACTTTAATTTATTAACTACTAGAGATAATTTCCTATTAATTAATAGCATTTCTTCAATATTTATAAATAGTATGAAATACAAACACCAATTTATATAAATAGTCATATAAATTGGTGTTATATATTCTTATATATTCATACTATCCATTAAATTATACATATCATATAAAATTAAGTATTTATAAAGTTAATGGCTTATTGTATTTTGGAAGGTGTAGTCTCTTTTATATATATTAATCCATCAAACAAATTTTTAGGTATATATTGAAAGCTTTTTGGAATACTCTCATCATAAAATGCATTACTAAAATTAAAAATTTGATTCTTTGATAGTATTTCTGATAACTCCTTATTCTCAGATGCTGAATTAAAATCTAAAAATGATATAGGTACCTGGGTTTTATCAAATTTGTACGCTAAATATTCAGAAGCACTAATATCTATATCTGATTTTGTAAAACTATTAGTAGACATACCATCATATACATTAAAACTTCCTCTAGAAAATTCAAAGCCTATAGAATAATATTCATCTCCATACATTTCCTTTAAACTTTTACCCATATATTTATAAATATCATCCATAGATGAAACATGTATATTGTGTGCCCATAGCATAACTTTATCATTTCCTAATTTACCTTCATGCTCTTGTATCCATTTAACATTGGTCGCCATATATTTATCTCGTAAATTACTTGCTGCAACTGATAGGACAAATGGATGTATACTTTTATTAGCTTCTATGCGATATTCTACACATTGGGATAGAAGATTTAGATTCCATATAGCTAACTCATACTCATTCTGTAAGTTGTTATTAAAGTACTTTTCTTTTGAATTCTCCATATCTTTCTTAACTTCATTTATATTTAATAGAATACTATCAAGTTGTTCAGCTGTAAGAGCTTTAATATCATTTCTATATATTGTGTTTAAAGTATCTTCTTCCACCTTAGTCTGTAGCTCTTTGTCTAGTTCCCCTAAATAATAACTAAGTTTAGGAAGTGTATCTAATATATCAACAATATCCATCCCATAGAATTTAATCTTTTCTTTATGAGATGGATCATTATTATATTCCTTCATCCACTTTATCATGTTTTTTATTTCTTCCGTTCTATATAATTCAGGTAAAGAATCCTCTACATTACCTTCTCCCTTTAAAATATAATCATTTATTACTTGTCCAGCTCCACCATTACATTCCATAACAAAGACTCTATAGCCCATCTCTTCTACTAAAAATTCAAAGAATCTATGTTTCATCTTAAAGAATTCACTAGTGCCATGAGTTGCTTCCCCCATAGCAACTATTTTTTTATCTTTTAATATGTCCTTAAGCGGCATTAAATCTTCAAATCCATTACCAGCTTCCACTGTACTTATTGGTATTACACTTTTTTTCAAAGCCTTTACTTCTGGATTTTCATTTACCTTTGAACAAGCTGTTAAACAAAGAATAGAGATTAAACACGTTGATATAAGTTTTAGTTTCTTTTTCATATTCATTATCCCCCCATTAAGCTATTATTTTAGTATATGAGCTTAGACTCTGTAGTTTCTTTTATATATTAATCCATCAAATAAGTTTCTAGGTGAATACATAAAAGAATGTGATACTTCACTACCTAAATAATTATCTCCAAATACATGAATATATGGTCTGTTTGATAAAAATTCAGATACGTCACTGTTTGTAGAAGCAGATTTGAAATCCAAGAACGAAATAGGTATCTTTGTTTTATCAAAAGAATAACATAAGTAATTAGAGTCATTATTATCTATATGAAAGGCCTCATAAATTCCAGAGCTTTCACCACGTGAAGTAAAATATCCCCTTGAGAACTCAAATCCTATAGAGTAATACTCATCTTCATATTTATCCTTAAGTCTTTTTCCCATATATGTATACTCCTCATCATTGTGAGTAACAAGTATATTATGAGTACATAACATAATCGTATCATTTCTTTCATCCATTCTATAATATTTTTTATTTCTTCTGTTCTACTTACAGCAAATTTAGTATATACTAAAGCCTCTTCTAAACCTCCTTTACCAGCTACTACTGTAATTATTTGTATTTCACTTATTCTCCTTTAATAATTAACTTTAACAATTTGTCCACCTTCTAATTTATAAATACTATCACATATTGAAAGAGCTGCCGGTCTATGAGTTATTATTATACATGTAGGTTTATAGGATAATTGACTTAAGTAAGAAACAATTTTACATTCTGTAACCTCATCTAAAGATGACGTAACTTCATCCAATAAAAGTATAGGCCGTTTTCTTATTAATGCTCTAGCAATAGCTATTCTTTGTGCTTGTCCTTCAGAAATACCTATACCATTCTCTCCAATTAAAGTATCAAATCCATTCTCTAACTTATCAATAAATTCTAGTGCACAACTCTGAATAGCTGCCTCTTTTAATTCACCAAAAGTTGCATTATTATTTCCATATCTTATATTTTCTTCTATAGTTCCTGAAAAAAGGGTGTTTCCTTGAGGAATATAGGAGATTAATTCTCTATAATTAGTCTTTATACTTTCATTCATATTTATATTTGTTGGTATACTTACATTTACTTCACCTTCACTACATTCTAACAGTGAAAGCATTAATTTAGCTAAAGTTGTCTTTCCAGACCCTGATGGTCCTACTAGGGCTATTATTTCCCCTTGATTTATACTTAAATTAACCCGATCTAATATCTTAGCTTTATCATCATTGTAATTAAACGTTACATTTTTTAATTCTATAACTGAGTCTGAAGAAACTACTTCTTTAACATGTACGTTTTTATCTTCAATTGATATATTCTCAATCTCTCTAACCCTTTCTACAGCTGCTATGCATTGTGCAAATGTGGGAATTATTTCTGCAATTGATGATATAGGATACTGTACATTACTATAAAGCTGAAGTATCGCAGTAAGTGTACCATAAGTAGTTTTTCCACTACAAATATTAATTACTCCCCAACTAAATACTATAAAATAAATAAATGTTGAATAAAAGTTTATAGAAAGTCCTGACAAAGAACTTATTTTAACATTTTTTATATATAAACTTAATTTATTTTCTTGTATAATTTTAAGTTTACTAATACTTACTTTTTCTTTGCAAAATGACTTTACTACAAGTATATTTTTTAATGTTTCCTGAATAAATGAATTATACTTTACTTCTTCATTTTGAATTTCTTTATAAACTTCTTTTAACCTAATACTTATCTTGGAATTAATTATAAATAGTAATGGTCCAGAAACTAATGCAATAATACCTATTTGAAAAGATAACCTTATTAATACTAATAATGAAATAACAAATGTTATAATTAATGAAATTAAATTAGGAATAGTCTCTAAAATAACATCAGATATAATATTTATATCTGATGTTATTCTTGTCAATAAATTCATACTATGATACTTCATTATACTTCCATATTTACTATAACAAATATGTTTAAAAATTTTATTTTGTAATAAATTTTTAAATTTTAGGGAAGACTTCGCTGTAAGAATTGAAATTAATGGATTTAAAAATACTTTTATAAATGTAATAACTGAAAATATTATAAGACATATCCACATATTCCCTACATCCCTGTTTATAGCGTAATCAATAAGCGATTTTGATAATAAAGCTGCATATATTCCAGCAATTGACATAAAACAATTAATTATGATTATTATAATTTGATATGGAATTATAGGTATTGACTCCATTAATAACCACTTAATACACCTAAATGATTTTTGTTTAACTTTTCCTTTCTCATTATTTTTTGAATAAATAATACCTTTTTTAGATATCCTTACATCATTCATAATTACTCTCCAGTCTTCTAATTATTATAAACTTACTATTTATCTAAATTAATCCCATATGTCTTAGCCAGATAGGTTTGTCCCATTTATAAGTTACTAATAAAGCTAATGCTATTCCTACATTCCCTTCTAAAAAGTTAACTTTATCTTCTTTAATTATATTATTATTGTATTTATCAATAATAATATCTTGAAATCCATATTTATTATTTGTATTAAAATAACTAACAATAGTATTAGAATATTTAAATATAGCATCTTTAAATATTTTATTTTTCGTATCTAAATACATTGTATAAATACAAGCTAATAATCCAGCATATCCGTGGCATACTATAGGCGAACCTAAATTTAATTGATTATAACTTGTATTACATATATTAATCATAACTTGAGTAGCTAAATCTTTTCCTTCATTATCCCCTAATTCATTAGCTGCTAGAAATACCGCTCTTGCAATACCTGGAGTTCCATAACACCAACTGGCTCCATTACTAAACCTTCTATAATTATGATTAACATAATCTTTCAAATCTAATATTCCAGGCCAACAATATTTTTTATTTTCAATATATATATTATTTTTTAATAAATCCAGTATCTTTTTCATGCATTGTCTTTGTCCTTGAACTTCAATTTCTTCCTTTAGGCAAATTGATAAAGTAGCCAATACACCAGCTATTCCATGTGATAAACTAAAGTTTAAACTACCATTTGGAAATAAGTCTTTATTAGGGTAATGCTGATTTTCTGATTTTATATAAAACATAGGTACATTGTATCCATCTACATTTACTTCATCCATAAGCAAAATTAACCATTCTATGATCTCAAGAATAGTTTTTTTTATATGTTTATGTGATTTAAATTGTACTAAATATAAACATATTCCAGACAGTCCACTAATTAAATCGTAGTCTTCCACTAATATTTCTTTATTGTTCTGTTTTAAACTTTTCAATTTAACTTTAGTTTGTTCTAGAATCAAGTTATTTAATCCCTTTAAAAAAACATCATAGTATGTAGTTTTTTTAGCTAGTGCATATATACTAAAAGCTACATCAGAGTTCCCTTCAAAGTTGCAAGGCATTATATAATATCCCATTTCATCAAGTATATTTTTTACTTTCTTCATGTTATCAAGAACTAGGCCATCCCAATCAATATCTTCGTCTAATACATCTTTAATTTCTGCTAATAATAAACATATTGCAGAATAATTAAATAAGTTAGTATACTTATCTTTAAAAGTTAAACCTGAGTTAGAATCTAACTCACTCATTAATTTAGTAGTTATGAAATTAATTATATCTAATATTTTCTTATCATATTCATTTTTACTATATAATACAGATTTAATATAATTCACGGCTTCACCTCATGTTTCAAAATTTATCATTTATAATAATCATTAAATGTTTACCATTATATTCATTAAATGTAACTTTTAAAATTAACACATCATTTTTAGGACTTTAAAATATGTACATTTTCATGCATAGTATATTTATTTAATTTGAAACTTACTAATAATTTTATCCAAACTCTTATTTTTGCTTAAAAATATTATTATGTACCTTTTCACCTATAAATCTTATATTACTTATATTTAATAACTTAAAATACTCAACTTCCAGTGTACACACTATTAAAAAAATACTAAATCTTAAACTCATTGTTCTAATTTAATATTGAAAAGAGATTCATATATATGAATCTCTTTTTTAGTTTTTGTTTTAAAACTGCCCACATTTCACAAATATGCTATTTTTAGTTATAGATTGAGTTGAAGGTGCAGGACAGTTACCAGTAGGCATCGGAGGTAAAGTTATAAAACCACTACCACCACCAATTCCACTTGAATCTTGAGTTGGTTTTGTATAATTAATTCCACTTCCTTCATTCTTTTGTAAATCTAAACTGAAACTATTATTATTCATTTAATCACCTCCTTTCAATATATAATTATGTAAACCTTTCCTTTGCAATACAGTCCTATAAAACAAAGTAAGGATACAGTTAAAATAGTTAATATCATCAGAAATTTATTATTAATCTATTTATTGTTAATATTCTGTATATTGTTAAGATAATTACTTAGTTAATATATCCATATAATCTTTACCACCTATCAATACTCTTAATATCTTAATACCCTTACCCTTATGCATTAGCTTGTCCATAATCACCTTATTAATACCACCACTTTATAAATAATACTCTATATTCTTAAACACAATTTCTTAACACACTTTTTTAACTGTTAATTGTCTTCTACAAGTTACATTATATATATAATTTCCATAAATGTAAATACAATTATTTGAAATTTTACAAATAAAATTTTGTAATACGATTATTTACAAATATTTTTTTTTAATATATAATGTTGTTTAACTATTTATAATTCTCTATATTTCTTAAATATATTTAAATTAAACACTAATTTTCTGTAATTTTAATTATTCATATATAAATTTCATACATGAGGTTCATTTATATATAAAATTCAATATAAATATAGAAAGAAGCTGAAAACATGAATTTAGAATTATTTAAAGCTGCAGACTTTTTTATGATTAGAACACCGTTATATCCAATAGACTTATATAAAAATTTATTCAGAATTAATGAATTAAATTATAATGAATTAAATTATCTTTTTAGTAATAAAATTATCATTGAAGCTATTGACGTATCTAGCTTGTCACTCTATGAATCAATGAAAAATTCAAATGTATGCATTGACAATAAATGCAAGAGTAAAATCGTAGATTCTTTTATCAAATATTTAATAAGGATGAGTACAAGAACTACTCCATATGGTCTTTTTTCAGGAATTAATGTGGGTTTTTTTGATGATTCCTCTGATATTAAATTAAGTCAACAAGAAAATTTTATTAAAAGTACTAGAATAGATATGGAATGGTGTTATAAAGTTATTAAAATGATAGAAAAAGATGAGTCAATAATGCAAGAATTAAAACTAACTAAAAATAATATAGTTTATGAAACAGGTTCCAGACTTAAAATCCCATACATTAGTAATATGGGAGATTATGTAACAGACAAAAAAACAAGATCCCACACAAGTTCTATTACGAATTCAAATATGGTGAAATATTCAATGAGTTTATGTGAAAATCCTATAAAGTTTATAGATTTATTCAATCATTTAAAAGACTTAAATAAAGATGTGGAAGATAGCACAATAAAAAATTTTATATATCAATTATTAGAAAATGAATATCTCATATCCGAACTAAGACCTCCTATAGTGAATACTAATCCCCTAAATTATATCCTTGATATTTTAAGTAAACTTAAATTTAACCCTAATATATATTTTAAACTTATAGAAATTAAGGCTCTTATTGAAAAATATAATAAAACAAGTGTTGGACAAGGGGAAGATATCTATAATGAATTAATAACTAAAATGAAGCTAATTATTGAAACTAAAGACTATGTTCAAGTTGATATGAAATCAGTTTCTAAAAATGATATTAAGCTTAATAAAAAAATTAAGCAGTCAATAGAGGAATTTGCATCTTTATTCTACTTAATTAGTGAAGATTCTAGCAAAAAAAGTCTCATGGCTTATAAGCAGTCTTTTGAAGAGAAGTATGGAATATATAGAGAGGTTCCATTACTGGAGCTTATGGATTCTAATATAGGTCTAGGTTTTTATGACAAATATGCAAACATTGAAAATATACATGATTCCCGTTATTATATCTCCGTTGGAAAAAAGAAGTCTATAAATAAGTATTTGTATGATAAGATTATAGACGCCTTAAAGAAAAATATAAATGAAGTAAAAATTGAAGCTTTAGAACTAGAGACTATATTAGATAAGTATGAATTAAATAGATTTACACCTATTCCCTCATCTATGGAAATATATGTAAACATAATTGCTAACTCTTGTTCAGACATTGATAACGGAGATTTTTTAATATGTTTAGGTCCCACAATAGGTTCTAATGGAGCTGGAAAAAGCTTTGGAAGATTTTCAGAGTTACTAGATGATAGTATTCATCATTTAAAAAAGTTAAATGAAATGGAATCAGACTTAAATGATAATGAAATACTAGTAGCAATTAATGAAACTCCAATGTATGGCAGACATGGAAATGTAACTACTGTATCTTCAAATAGAAAATATGAAATTAGTCTTTCTACCAATAATTCTAATGATATAAAATCAATAGCGTTATCAGATTTATATATAGGTATAGATAATAATAGATTTTTTGTTAAATCTAAAACAATGAATAAAAGAATAAAATTCAAATCCGAAAGTATGATTAATCCGATATTCTGCAGTGACATCACCAAGTTCTTAATTGAAATATCAGATTGTTCTTCAAAACAATTATTTTCATTTTTATTAGATGATGATTTCTTAGAACTTAATTATATACCTAGGATATCATACAAAAATATAGTATTGATTCCAGAGCAATGGAAACTTTCTCTAAATGCATTAAATCTTGATTATAAAAGTGTAGATAAACATAACTTTCATACTAAAATAAACGAATGGATTTCTAATAATAAGATTCCTCAATATATATTTATGAAAGAAAGTTCATATTCAGATAATAGATTATTATTAAATTTAGATGTCTTAGAACATCTAGATATATTATTTGAAGTATTAAAGAAGGATGCTAAAGAAATTATAGTTACTGAAACCTTAGAAATGGAAAATAATCTAATTGCACAAGGAAGTGATGGAAAATACTTTTCTGAATTTATAATTCCTTTAGTAGTAAATAAAAATTCACAACCTAGCCATAAAACATTTTTAAACTATTCTACAAGTTCTAACTATATAAACAATAGAGCTAATACTCCGACATTTAGTCCTGATAGATGTTTTCTACCAGGTAGTGAATGGGTATATATGAAACTATACGGATTAGGAGATAGAACAAATGAATTTATAGGATTTGAATTATTACCTTTCTGTGAAACATTAAAAAGCAATAATGAGATCGAAAAATTCTTTTTCTTAAGATATAGCGACAACGGTGGAAGCTTACGCCTTAGATTAAAATTAAATAAATCACATAAAAAAAATGATTTATTAGATAAATTAAATATATGGTTTAACGAATTGATTAATAAACAAATAATATCTTCAATAGACTTTGATTCTTATTTTAGAGAAATAGAACGCTACGGAGGTAATCAACTAATAGATTATGCTGAAAATATATTTTGTGATGATAGCATATTTGTTTCTAATATTATAAAACTCATAAGAACTAATGCTTTAAATCTAGAATTGGAAGAAATTGCCGTTATAGGTATACTCAGTATATTAAATGAATTAGGTCTAGACTATTATACTCAGAAAGATATTTTCATAACTTTATATGATAAAAATGAATATAGAGACTTGTTTAACCAAAAAAGAAACCTTTATTTACAAATATCAGATTTTAATATTACTTTACCATTTAGAGATGAATTTACTGATCGTTCTCTTATTATAAAATTACTAGAATTAAGAAAAAAAAGTTTAAATTCTTTTGCTGAAAAAATGAACTCTGTTGATAACTCTGGTAACTTAACTAATAGTAAATTGGATATAGTGCTAAGTATTATTCATATGTTTTGCAATAGATTAAATGGTAATCTTGAGTTTGAAAATAAAGTAATGTGTTTAACAAGGCATTGTCTACAATCATTACAATTTTGGAAAGATAAACAAAATAATTTAAAATAAACTATAAATAAAACATCTAATCTTATACTTTGTGTATAATTAGATGTTTTATACTTTATACTTGAATCTATGCAATTTATATATAAGTTCCTTAAATTAATTCAAGCCTGTATTACCGAAAATACATTTAACATAAATTATATTAATACGTTCACTAATTGCGTATTTAATTTCCTTTTATTTCAAATAATTATTTATACATCTTTCATACTTATTACAAGCATAAAATTCCTCCATTTTACCTAAGTAAAATTTAAGGTGTCCTTTTTATATGAATTAACCATAATTATTAATCATAATTGACATTTATAAGGTGGCATTAATACTTTCTTTCTACATATAAAATGTATCACAATTTAGTATATTAAAATAATTCTATATTTTCTTTTAATATATTCAAAGATATTTAAATAAAATTCAACTTATATTTGACATAAAATTATTATGATGATAACATTTATTAGTACTAATAAGATTTAAATTGTATTTAAATACATATTTATTAACCATTTTAATTTAAAATGGCTAATTTTTCTGCTTGATATATTATACTATTTTTTGTATCATATACAAGGTTAATACATAGGACAAATCCAATTGAAGTCTAGGTTAAACCCTTCACTTCAATTGTTAAATAAAATTAAATAAGAATATATAGGGGGACTTTATTATGAACAATCTTATCTATGTTTGTATAGTTGCTGGATTGCTTGCTTTAATCTCTGCCTTTTTACTACTATCAAAAATTAATAAAAGTAGTGAAGGTACAGATAAAATGAAAGAAATCGCTTCAGCTATAAGTGAAGGTGCTGCTGCTTTCTTAAAGGCAGAGTACAAAGTATTAATCATTTTCTGTGCAATTATTTTTGTATTAATTGGTGTAGGAATAGGTAGCTGGGTTACAGCTGTTTGCTTCTTAGTTGGAGCATTATTCTCAACTCTAGCAGGTTATGTTGGTATGCATACAGCTACTAAAGCCAATGTAAGAACTGCTGAAGGTGCTAGAACATCTGGTATGAGTAAAGCACTTTCAATTGCGTTCTCTGGTGGAGCTGTTATGGGTCTATGTGTTGTAGGTCTTGGACTTCTAGGAGTAAGTGTAGTTTACTTTTTTACAAATAATATAGAAGTACTTACTGGATTTAGTTTAGGAGCTTCTACTCTAGCTCTTTTTGGACGTGTTGGTGGTGGAATATATACTAAGGCTGCTGACGTTGGAGCTGACCTTGTTGGTAAGGTTGAAGCTGGTATACCTGAAGATGATCCACGTAACCCGGCAGTAATCGCTGATAACGTTGGTGATAACGTTGGTGATGTTGCTGGTATGGGTGCAGACTTATTTGAATCATATGTTGGTTCTATCATATCTGCTATTACTCTAGGCGTAGTTGCTTTTGGATTAGATGGAGCTATTTTCCCACTTATAATATCTGCAACTGGAATTTTCTGTTCTATAATAGGTATTGTGCTTGTAAATAATAGTAAAAGCCAAAATCCACATAAAGCTTTAAATAGCGGAACTTACTTAGCTAGTATATTAGTTGTTATATCTTCTGCTATACTTAGTAAAAAATTCTTTGGAGATTTCTTACCATTCTTCGCAATAATTTCTGGAATTATAGTTGGTTTATTAATTGGTAAGTTAACAGAGGTATACACTTCAAGTGATTATAAATCAGTAAAGAAAATTGCTGAACAATCTGAAACTGGTTCTGCAACAACAATAATATCTGGACTTGCTGTTGGAATGGAATCTACAGCTTTTCCTATAATATTAATTGCTATTGCTATACTAGTTGCTTATTCATTCGCTGGATTATACGGTATTGCTCTTGCAGCCGTTGGAATGCTTTCAACTACTGGTATAACTGTTGCAGTTGATGCTTACGGTCCAATTGCTGATAATGCTGGTGGTATTGCAGAAATGGCAGGACTTGATTCATCAGTTCGTAAGATTACAGATAAATTAGACTCTGTAGGTAACACTACAGCTGCTATGGGTAAAGGATTTGCTATTGGTTCTGCTGCACTTACAGCATTAGCATTATTCGCTTCTTACTCTCAAGCTGTTGGATTAACTACTATAGACTGTTTAAATCCTAAAGTAATTGTTGGTTTATTAATTGGAGGTATGCTTCCATTCTTATTCTCAGCATTTACAATGCAATCAGTTGGTAAAACTGCTAACAAAATGATTGTTGAAGTTCGTAATCAATTTAAAAACATTCCTGGTATCTTAGAAGGTACAGGAAAACCTGATTACAAAAGATGTGTTGAAATTTCAACAGCTGCAGCATTAAAAGAAATGATGCTTCCTGGAGTTATGGCTGTAGCTATGCCACTAGTAATTGGTATATTACTTGGTACAGAAGCTTTAGGTGGACTTCTAGTAGGAGCTCTTGTTTCTGGAGTTATGCTTGCTATCTTCATGTCTAACTCTGGTGGTGCATGGGATAATGCTAAGAAGTACATTGAAGAAGGTACTCACGGTGGTAAAGGTAGCGATGCTCATAAAGCCGCTGTTGTTGGAGATACAGTTGGTGATCCATTTAAGGATACATCAGGTCCATCAATCAACATATTAATAAAACTTATGACAATTGTTTCTTTAGTATTTGCTTCACTATTTGTTTCAATAGGTGGACTTTTATAGAAATCTAATTATAAGTTAAAATATTAAACCTCTTATTTTAGAATTGTAATTCTAAAATAAGAGGTTTCCTTTTATATAGTATTTATCTCACATGTAATTACTATGTAATCTTTTAGTAAATCAATTAAGCACCTTAATTTTTAATCTAAAAATTCTCCATCATATTCTTCTAAGAAAGAATGTTTTTGTCCATCCTTTTGCCAACCTAAAATTGCATCCATATTAACATTTTCAGCAGCCTTAAATATAGACTTATCCACATCTTTAAAATTCTTTTTCATTTCTTTTATCATATCCTTTATTTCATGTCTCTTGTTCCCAATCTTCTTTGCTGCTACCATGCATGCACAGTTAAGAGGCCATATACCACTGCTTTGTATAAAGTTTTCTATGTAGCTTTCCTCAACATAATAAAGAGGACGTATAAGCTCTAATCCTTTAAAGTTGGTTGCTTTAAGTTTTGGAAGCATAGTTTTAAAAGTTCCTCCATAAAGCACATTAAGCATTGTAGTTTCAATGACATCATTAAAGTGATGTCCTAGAGCTAGCTTATTACATCCAAGCCTTTCAGCTTCAGAATATAATGCACCCCTTCTCATCCTAGCACACATATAGCAAGGATAATCCTTTGCTATCTCATCTATAATGTCAAATATTTTTGAATCAAAGGTATGTATTGGTATATTTAAATAATTACAATTATCCAATAAAAGCTCCTTAATCTGTGGATGATATCCTGGATCCATAGCTATAAATTCTAATTCGAAATTCACTTGACCGTGACGTTTTAACTCTTGGAATAATTTAGCCATTATTATACTATCCTTACCTCCAGATATTCCAACAGCTATCTTATCTCCTTCTTCTACTAGGTTGTATTCTCTAATAGCCTTAATAAACTTAGACCATACTGATTTTCTATATTTTTTAATTAAACTTCTCTCTATTTCTTCTAATGGCTTTCTCTCATTAAAAGGAACTAATATTTCACAACCTTCTCCTGCTACACCACTCATTTATTTCACCTCGTATATTTTTTAATATATGCACTTTACATAATTCTATTATTAAGTTTACATCTTTACATTATAAACTTACTTTGATATTATAGCACCTTTATAAATTTTTGTCATACTACCATTTGTTCTTCCCTCCATAGATCAATTAAAAATTGCAGTAATAAAATATACTATTTGTAACTACTTTAACAACTATAGAATACAATAAATAGATAAACACTTTCTGGAGATGTAAGTTTTTATGGATAACGTAAGTTCATTTAAAGAGGCCTATCTAAGTGAAGATTATGTGACTCTATTCATTTTATCTACAAAAGATCTTGTTAATATTCTCAAAGATGTAGACTATGCTTATGCTTACAAGCTATCTGATACAATATACTATGTTTCTGTTATAGCTAGGGAGTACCGTCCTTTTGTTCGTAAATTCAGAGAAATATTTAGAGTAGATGTTAGCTATCCCTATACTTTATCATCTATAGAACCAATTAAATCTTCTTCCATAGCTCCTTTTCATGGAGATACCTTCTTAAATCTTAAAGGTAAAAATACTGTAGCTGCAATTATAGACACAGGTATAGACTATTTAAATCCTCAATTTCAAAATGATGATGGAACCACAAGAATTATAGGTATATGGGATCAAACCATTGAAAATACTAAAACAATTGATATTCCTGCTGGATTTTTTGGTACCTTTTATACTAGGGAAGAAATTAATAAAGCTATTGAAGCTTTTAATAAAGGTGAAAATCCTTATGATATAGTTCCTTCAAGAGATGTTATAGGACACGGTACAAATATGGCAGGTTTAATTGGGGCTAAGGGCTTAAATGGAGTTACAGGTAGTGCTCCTGAATGTGATTTCCTTGTTATAAAACTTAAAGAAGCAAAAACCAGTAATCTTAGATTAATTGGTATCAATGACAGAAAAAACATACCTATATTTGAAGGTCTTGATATACTACTTGCTATCATATTTGTTATGAATTATAAGGATTCTAACCCTTTAGCACCTATGAGTATTTTACTATCTACAGGAACCAATTGGGGTGGTCATGAAGGATTAACCTCTATTGAGCAAGATATTGATTATTTTTCTTCTATGAAGGGTCTAATTTTTGTAACTAGTTGTGGAAATCAGGGTGCTAATGCTACCCATTCTGAGGGAAGGTTCCTTAAAAGTAATTCACAGAATATTATAGAATTTATTGTAGGTCCAAAGGAAAACAATCTAGCTGTTATGCTTTGGATTCAAAGACCAGATAAAATATCCATATCTATAGTTTCTCCCGGTGGTGAGGTTTCACAACCTATACAGCCTAAATTAGTAGCTACAGAATATGAAGAAATTATTTCTGTGGTTGAAGATAGCACAATTAGTATTCTATTTTCAAGTTCAGAATTTACAACTGGAAATCAAGTTGTATATATAGCGATTAAAAATCCTAAAGAAGGTCTTTGGCAATTAAGACTTAAAGGTGATTTTATAGTTAATGGCAAATATGATGTATGGCTTCCTCAAAGACCTTTAATAGAACCAACTACTAGAATAGTAAGCTCCACTCCTTATAACACAATACAAATACCCGGCAATGCTAAAAAAGCTATAACTACCGCTTTCTATAATCAAACTAACAATACAGTGGTTGTAGATTCTGGTCGTGGTTATACTGCTGATAATAGAATTAAACCAAATTTAGCTACAGGTGGTATCATGGCATTAACTACTGGTTTAAATAATGAGAATACTATAATTTCTGGTAGTTCCGTGGCTGGAGCAGTATTATGTGGTGCTACTCTACTTATGCTTGAGTGGGGTATTATACTAGGAAATGATCCCAATATGTATGGTCCTACTATTATATCTTATTTAACTAGGGGAACTAATAAAAGAGCTGGAGACATATATCCAAATCCTGAATGGGGTTATGGCATGCTAAATCTTCAAGGTTCCTTTGAAAATCTAAGATCAACCTCATTTTTTAGAAACTACAATAAGTGTAATACTAAAACAAAAAGCCATCTACCTTCTATATTTTTTATAAATATGCCTAAAGAATTATATAGAAGAATAGATGATACCATAGATATGGAGGAATAATTTATGAATTTGTCAGATTTAAGAAAAATAACTAAGCAAATAGATGATCCATCCAAATATAATAGCTATATTGTTTATTATACTGGTGATATAATTACTCCTATTAGCACCATTTCCCAAGCTACAGTTATATTTTTAAGCCCATATATTGCAGTTATATTTGTAAAAGTTGGCTATGAAAACTTAATTACTTCTATTCCTAATATTAATATAATTGAACCAGATAATTACTTCATGCTTTCTCAAATATCACCTTTACAGACTTCTAATATAATTCCATTTTCTGAAGGTATCCCAATGGAATTAACTGGTACAGGAGTCGTTGTTGGTACCATTGATACAGGCATAGACTATTTAAATAGAGAATTTATTAGAGAAGATGGTTCCTCTAGGATATTATCTATTTGGGATCAAACAAATAATGACGGCCCTAGCCCACCTAGTATTAATTACGGTACTGTATATTCGCAAGAACAAATCAATGCAGCTATTTCACTTAAAGCTGAAGGTGGTGATCCATATTCCATAGTTCCTGAAATTGATACTGATGGTCATGGTACTCAATGTGCAGGTATAATTGGTGCTAGAGGTTATGGTGAAGTTAAAGGCGCTGCTCCTAACTGTGATTTTATATGTATAAAATTAAGGCCTTGGAGAAAAATAGGTGATGCTATGAATTCTTCCCAAGATGGTACTCCTGTTTATCGTAATTGTGATATAGCTACAGCTATACTTTATCTTATACAACAGCATTATATCTATGAACTTCCTATGGTAATATTTATACCCATTAGTGGTAATCTAGGCTCCCATGATGGTACTAATGTTATTGAAGAACTTATAGACTACTATTCTTTTAGTAATAAAGTCTCATTTGCTTTAGGCACTGGTAACCAAGGTAATTCGGGAACCCATGCCTCTGGTTATATAAATAACACTGGAGAAACTGCCTCTATTGAATTTTCCATAGCACCAAATCAAGGAGAATTTCACTTAGGTATATGGTGTTCCTATCCCGATAAAATTTCTTTAGGCATAACTTCCCCTAGTGGCCAAGTAATTTCAAGGATTGCTGTAAAACTTGGAAAAAAAGCAGTGGTTAATTTTTTGTATGAAAAAAATACCGCTATTCTAACCTATTACTTCCCTGAAACCATATCTGGTAACGAATTAATTTACTTGGAATTTCCTGATATTGCCCCTGGCATATGGACTTTAAATTTATACGGTGATTATATAGTTAATGGCTTATATAATATTTGGATTTATCCAAAACCTATATCCAAACCTGGAACTGAACTCTTAAATCCTGACAACTTCACAACTCTTACAATTCCATCTACTAGCAACTTAGCTATTACCACTGGATTTTATAATCAAAATACTAATGCTATAGCTTTAAATTCTGGAATTGGATTTACAGCAAATAATAAAATTAAACCTGACCTAGTTTGTGGTGGTATAAATGTATTAACTACCTCCCTAAATAATACTACTACAACTGTATCCGGCTCTAGCATCGCTACTGCAGTATTGGCTGGAGCAATATCCTTAATTTATCAATGGGGAATAACAAATGGTAATTTGAATATGTTATCCTCTGAAAATATAAAATCCTTACTAATTAGAGGCACAAAAAAGAGAGCTAATGAAGCATACCCTAATGAATTTTGGGGTTATGGAATTCTTGATATCCGTGGAACCTTTGATGCTATTAGAGGTATTTATTCTCACCCAAATTTGTTAGCAATACCTATAACTTCAGGAAATATTAACTTCTCTAGATATTGCAATGATAATATTGAAACATATATCCCTTATGATTTATTTAGAAGGCTAAACCTTACCAAGAACTTTTTATTTTAAATGTAACTACTTTATATTCTTTAGAATAATATAGATAGATAAGCAAGTTTTAGGAGATGTAAATTTATTAATGAATAATTTAAATACATCTAGACAAATTGATTCATGTAAAGAAGCCTATCTTAGTGAAGATTATGTAAGCCTATTTGTTCAATATGATAGGGATCTTGTTAGCATACTTAATGATATAGATTATGCCTGTGCCTTTAAAGTTTCTGAAATAGATTATATTGTAGTGGTTCGTGCTGGTAATTACATGGACTTTATTACCAGGTATTCAGGAATAACAGATAATCTAATTATAGATGTTAGCTTTCCATATACACTTACAGCTATTCAACCAGTAGATGCTGCTAACATAACACAATTTCATGGAGAAACTTTTTTAAATATTACAGGAGAAGGCACAATAGCTGCAATTATTGATACTGGCATAGATTACTTAAACCCACAATTTCAATATCCAGATGGAACTACAAGAATTGCGGTAATATGGGATCAGACTATTGAAAGTAATACAAATACTAATGATGATATAGCCTTTTTTGGCACAATTTATAGCCGTGATGATATAAATAGGGCTATCCAAGCTTCTACTGAAGGTGGTAATCCCTATGATATAGTCCCTTCAAGAGATGAAATAGGCCATGGTACAAATATGGCTGGTTTAGTCGGTGCAAGAGGGCTAGATGGTATAATCGGAAGTGCTCCTGAATGTGAATTTATAATTGTTAAGCTGAAGGAAGCAAAAAACAGCAATCTTAAATTGATTGGAATTAACAATAGAAGAAGCACCCCAATTTTTGAAGGTATTGATATTTATTTAGGTGTAAGGTTTGTAATAAATTACAATGATATAAATTTATTGCAACCCATGAGTGTTTTATTATCTACAGGAACAAATTGGGGTGGACACGAAGGTTTATCTTCCATAGAACAAGATATTGATTTCTTCTCATCTCGAAAGGGGCTTGTATTTGTTACTAATACTGGAAATCAAGGTTCTAGTTTAACCCATGCCTATGGTAGATTTTCAAAGACTAACTCCTTAGAAATCATAGAATTCATTGTAGGGTTAAATGAAGATAATTTAGTTCTTATGCTATGGCTTCAAAGACCTGATAAAATATCTATATCTATAGTTTCTCCTAATGGTGAAATTGCGGAACCTGTACAACCTCAACTAGTAGCCTATAAGTTTGAGCAAATTACTCTTATTCTTGAAAAAAGTGTGATTAGTATTGCCTTTACCAGTGCCGAATTTTCCACTGGAAATGAGGCTGTATATATAACTATCCAAAATCCCAAAGCCGGACTTTGGCAACTGAGACTCAGAGGAGATTATATAGTTAATGGGCAATATAATATGTGGCTACCTCAAAGACCTCTTATACAGTTGACCACTAGAGTAATTAACCCTAACCCATACACAACTTTACAAGCTCCTGCAAATGCCAGAAAAGCGATAACCACATCTTTCTACGATCAAAATAATAATACTATAGCCGTGGAATCTGGTAGAGGCTTTACTGCTGATAATAGAATTAAACCTAATTTAACTACTGGTGGTGTTATGGCATTAACTACAGGGCTAAATAATGAAACTAATATAATATCTGGTGGTTCTGTAGCTGGAGCTGTACTTTGTGGCGCTACACTTCTTATCCTAGAATGGGGCATAGTCCTTGGTAATGATCCTAATATATATGGTCCCTCTATTATTTCTTATTTAACTCGTGGAACTAGTAAAAGATCTGGTGATATATATCCAAACCCTCAATGGGGCTATGGTATGCTAAATCTTCTTGGTTCCTTCGAAAATCTTAGATCATCAAGTCTATCTAGGAACTATAGCGTTAATAATTCTTACTATGAAAATTATTTGCCACTTAATTCGTCTATAAAAATGCCTATTGAATTATATAGACGAATAGATGATATCTATAAGGAGGATTAATCCATGAATCTAAAAGATTTAAGAGAAGTAACCCAGCAATTAGATGACCCTTTACAATATAATAGCTTTATAATTTACTATACTGGTAATATAGCAGCTTCTATTGCTGAAATACCCCAAGCTAGTGTTGTAATACTAACTCCATACATTGCTGTTATATTTGTAGAAATTGGATACGAAAACTTAATTGTATCTCTACCTACTGTTAATATAATTGAGCCACCTAATGATTTTATACTTACGCAACTGTCCCCCTTAGAAACTTCTAACATAGTTCAATTCTCGGAAGGTAATCCTATAGATTTAACAGGAACTGGTGTAATTGTAGGTACTATTGATACCGGCATAGATTACTTAAACATAGAGTTTACTAGAGAAGACGATACCTCTAGGATATTATCTATTTGGGATCAAACTGATACTACTGGACTTGCACCATCTGGTATTGGTTATGGTAGTGAATATTCACAAGCACAAATAAATGAAGCTATTTCCCTAAGCAAATCAGGCGGTAATCCCTATTCTATAGTTCCACAAATAGACACTAACGGCCATGGAACTAAATGTGCAGGTATAATTGGTGCTAGAGGATATGGAGATATAAAAGGAGCAGCTCCAAACTGTGATTTTATATCTGTTAAACTAAGACCTATAAACGAGATAGAAGATACAGTAGATCCATCTACTCCTAGCACTCCAGTTTATCGTAATACAGACATAGCTACAGCTATGGTTTATCTTTTACGTCAACGTTCTATATACCTACGACCTATGGTTATATTTCTACCTGTTAGCAGTAACCTAGGTGCTCATGATGGCACTAATGCTCTAGAGGAACTCATTGATTACTATTCTTTTTCTACTACAGTGACCTTTGCTTTGGGCACAGGTAATCAGGGTGGTTCTGAAACTCATGCTTCTGGATATATATCTAATACTGGAGAAACTCAATCTGTGGAATTTTCAGTAGATCCAAATCAAGGTAATTTAAGTATAGCAATATGGTGTGCCTACCCAGACAAAATGTCTTTGGGTTTAACTTCTCCTAGTGGACAGGTAATTCCTAGAATTCCTGTAAAGATTGGTCAAAGTGCAAACATTAATTTTTTATATGAAAATACTACTACTAGAATAGTCTACTATTTCCCTGAAATTGTATCCGGTAATCAGCTAATATTTTTAACTTTTTCAAACATTGCTCCAGGTGTATGGAATATAAGTTTATATGGAGATTATATAGTAAATGGTTTATTTAATGTTTGGATTGATCAAAGACCTTTATCTAAGCCTGGTACAGCACTATTAAATCCAGATAACTTTACAACTCTCACTATACCTTCAACTAGTAATTTAGCTATTACTACTGCATTTTATAACCAAAATACTAATACCATAGGCTCAAATTCTGGAGTTGGCTTTACCTCAAACAATAAGATAAAGCCTGAAATAACCTGTGGAGGAATAAATGTATTAACTACTGGATTAAATAACACTATAACTACTATATCAGGTTCTAGTGCTGCCACAGCAGTACTTGCTGGTGCTATAGCTCTTTTTTATCAATGGAGTATAACTGAAGGAAACATTCCTATATTATCTTCTGAAAGCATAAAAACTTTTTTAATTAGAGGAACTAGAAAAAGACCTAATGAGGTATATCCTAATGAATTCTGGGGCTATGGTATTCTGGATATGCGAGGAGTCTTTGATGCTATTAGGGGAATTTACTCTCAACAAAGTCAGCTAGCACCACTTATCAGTCCAACTTCTCAACCTTCTAATCTTTCTAGGAAATTTGATGATAATGTAGAAACTTTTCTACCAGTAAGTCTATTAAGTAGATTAAAGTATAATGAGTAGGCTAAAATTAATAAAATACTTAGTGTCCATCACTTTTTATTTCCCAGTGAATAACAAAGGTTAGTATAGCTCTAAGTAATATTATTGCAGCTAATATGTACATCTCATCAAAATTTCTTACTATTACAGTTTTTAAAATCTCTGCAGCCAATTTAAACTCAAGTGCAAGTGCTAATGCTTGTGCAAAGTCTACCTTTATAGAATAATTAATTGGTTTAAATAAGCTTAGAATATATCTATAAAAGGCCTTCATTCCAGCTACTAGAATTACTGTAGTTCCCATTAATTCTAACAATGAAATAACTCTAGGTATTATTATTGTCGTAATAATATGTTCCAATGTTAAAAACCCCCTTATCAATTTACTATTACTTGTATATTATTATATAAATAGTGACTTGTCCATTTATTAATAACTAGAATATTAAAGAATAAATAGGAAGTTATGTAACTGTTTGCTATTAACTTGAAAATTTTAGCCCTAGACTCATATAGCTTTCTCTATATAGGTCTAGGGCTATTTTTATTTTAAAATATATGGCTTTTTATTAACTTCATATCACCTATTAAAATGTATTCACCTAAATATGCTGGTATTAGAAAACTTTCCAAAATAGATATGTCAATAAATTTTCTAAGCCCTTCATCAACAAAGCTAATTTTACCTTTACCTTCTACACAGGTAAATATAAAAAACTTGTTTTTATCACTAGTTTCACTATAGCTTCCTTTTATATTGTATATATCTATATTAAATTTTTCTGAATTCATATGATTTTGTATTACTAAATCATTGTTTATACATAGGCTCTTTGGTGTGCCATTAAAATTAACTACATCCAATGCTTTGTCAATATGAAGTTCTCTTCCTCGGTTATAATCATAAACTCTATAGGTAATATCACTATTTTGTTGTATTTCTGCTAATAATATGCCTTTTCCTATGGAATGAAGTAATCCAGGTTCTATTAAAAATAATTCTCCAGGCTTAATTGATATCTTATTCATGCAATCTTCCACAGTACCATTCTTACAACTTCTTTTGAATTCTTCCTTTGTACACCCTGTTGTACCAACAATTATTTCTGCTCCCTCTTCGCAATCTATAATATACCAAGCCTCAACCTTACCATTATCATTTTCTACTCTATGAGCATACTCATCATTGGGATGTACCTGCACAGATAGATTCTCATTAGAATTTATAATCTTTATAAGTAGTGGAAAATCCCTTTCTGTAAATTTATCTATATATATCTTATCTCCTAAAATTAAGTTTTTATATTCCTTAATTGTATCAACAAGCGCTTTTCCTTTATATTTTCCATTACTAATAATACTCATTCCATTTTTATGACAGGCAATTTCCCAGCTTTCTCCTATGTTTCCTTTAGGAAGATTTGTTCTATAATCTTCTAGCTTTCTTCCTCCCCAAATTTTTTCATAATATATATTTTCAAATTTAATAGGATACATATTGCCCTCTAATATAAATGTTTATATTTTAAGGTATGCTATGTATCCTAATAAGGTTAATTAAATATTTTTAATAATGAACTCTTATAAGCCAAAATTTAATATTTTTATCACTCCAACCCAAGTCCCAAGGCACATCATTTCTATCAGTATTGTGACAAGTAACTAAAGCATAACCTCTAGAATCTGCATTGGTCACAGTAGATATATGTTTAATATCGCCTTTTTTTTCATAAGCAACAAAATCTCCTGGCATAAGCTGATAGGAGGCTTTATATACCTTATCATAGGTTCCATGAGCTATTACTGAAGCTCTTCCACTATATACCCAATAGCTCTTAAATTTATCTGCATTTACCCAAGATGCTGTAGCTTCTCCTTTAGAATAATTCCATGATGAATTTTTCTTAAATTTACCACCTTCATGCAATATCTGTGAAGCAAAGTTAGCACAATCTCCACCTTCAGGATTAAAATTTCTATAATCTTTATTGTATTTATAACCAAATTCTTCTTCAGTAGCTGCTCCACAATATTTATTGGCATATTCTACAGATGCTTTCCTTCTTTCATCTAAATTTGAGAAATCTTTAGGTTCTTGAGCTAAAATAAATTCTTTTACATCATCTACTTTTAATTTTTCTAGATTTAAAGAATCTGCAAAGGGATCTGTATACCACTCCTTATTTATCAAGAAATTGTCCCCTTTATTTATTAAAGTAAGTACATGATAAGTCCCTATCCTAGCTGCATTAACCTCTTCTGGTCTATCTTCATAAACATATCTATATTCTGTAGAACATGTAAAGTTAATTTTGAATCCATTATCCTTTTCACTTATACGATTTACAACCACCTTAGGAAGTATTTCTGTAATTTTAACCCCTTGTTTCTGTTCCCAATTGTGAAGATAAATCATCTTTTTCTCTTCATTTTCATAGGCCCATATACCATACTTAGTCCCCATATCATAAACGGACTTAATGCTTTCTTCTTCTCCAGTTACAATGGCTCTATTACGCTTTGCAATAGTTTCTTCAATGAAGTTTTTAATTTCTAGCTTTACTTCTTCATCTACATCTTCAGCATTTGCTCTAGAAAAAAAAATATTTGCAATAATAATAGCTAGTAATATTCCAAATATCAACTTCCATGTAAGTATCTTTTTTATGGATCTTATAATATTCATAAAGGTCCTCCTCATTTTAGCTCTTTAGTTAATTATTAATTTAAAGTTCCTTCAATAATGTTAATATAATTATCTATTTTTATATCTCTTGGTACTTCACCAAACCAATCCATATCTTCCTTAAAGGTTTCTCCAAAGTATTTTGCCTTTATTAATACCTCTGGTCTATATTCAAAATGAAGAATATCGAAATGACCCCATTTTCCACCCCATACAAAGTTATTTTTTTCAAAAGTATCTACTAATTCCTTAGGATAGGATAACATCCTCTTTTCTCCAGCATCTCTAGATGCCCACTTCCAATAATCACTAGGATTACTATTAATATCAATAGCTATTCCATAGGCATGAGGACTCAGCTTTCCTGTACCTGATATAACTCTATAATTAAAAGTTCCATTAATAGGATTTAAAAGGGATGATACAGCTCCATTTCCTAGCGATAATTGTTTTAAATCCTCCATAGCTTTCTTTAAACTTTCTCCAGCTCCATTATTTTTATTAAATTGATAGTTTTTATAGGGTGCAGGAACACTTATAAGGTTAGATGATACTTCTCTTTCACTACCTCCATAAACTTCATTTAAAAGATTATAATTTCTAAATCTACCTGGATCTCTATTTATATCTAAAAGCTTATCAGGCATAGTAAGAGGATAAATATCTTCTAGTATATCTTGAAGGTCTGCATTATCCATTTTTCCGTTAAAATCCTTAGATTGTTTATCATCATAGAGTATTTTCTTTCCTGAATCTGTTATTATAAATACCTTTCCTTCTTCACTTTTCTCAACTCCAGTTATGAACTCCGGATATGCCATCATTAAAGTTAGAATATCTTGTTTCATTGTAGTATTATAATTAATTTCATTATTCTCTTCTATATCATCTGCAAATACTTTCATATTATTAATGAAAGTAACTAATATAGTTAAAATTATAATTCCATATAAAAAAAACTTTTTCATATATATCCTCCTAGCAAAGAACCTAACACAAAAACGACTTACGGTCTTATTTAAAATAAAAAATAGGCTAAAATATCCTTTAGCCTATTTTGTGTAAATATACAATTATTTATGACTGGTAAATTAATGAGTTTTTTTTAATAAATTATCCTTATTATTTTTTTCAAATTCTAAAAGCTTACTTTTTATATCCGTATGATTTCCTGCATATCCTACTAATTTTCCACTTTTTCCAATTACTCTGTGACATGGAATTATTATAGGAAATTCATTTGCTCTATTGGCCCCACCTATAGCTCTTACACCTTTAGGATTTCCAATTGCTATAGCAATATCGCTGTAACTTCTAGTTTCTCCATAGGGTATATTTATAAGCTCCTGCCAAACTTTATTTCTAAATTCTGTAGTCCTTACTGACAATGGTAAGTTAAAATCTTCCCTTTCACCATTAAAATATTCCTTTAATTGAGTTATAGCCCCTAAGCACCTCTCTTTATTATGTTCTAAACTTCCCTTATTAAGGTTATGGTATTCTTCCCATCCATCTTGAAAAATCTCTATCTTCACTACGCCCTTTTCATCCATAACCACATATATAGTTCCTATAATAGAGTCAAAGTAATCATACCACATAAAATTCCCTCACTTTCGTTATAAACAGAATTCCTAGCTTCTTTGAAGCTTTACTAACATAATTCTTAGTGTCAGTATTTTTGATACTTAGAAATCATTGTCCTTTAGGTCAAATCCTTATCCAGGACTAGTCGTCATCGGATAAAATTAAAAATAACATGTTTTATATAATTATAGTCCTGATTGTAATCTGATTTCTTCTTCTACTTCGGTTTCTATGAGGCATAAATCTAATCTAGAGTTTATATACTCAGTTTTTAATTTCATATAGTTGCCCCAGGTACATATACTACAATCTAAAACATCTATAAGCTCATCTATTAAGCAACCAACTTCCTGTGCTCTTTTAAGGGCATCTTTAATATCCCTTTTGTTAGCAATGGTAATACAGTTCACGCTGCTTGCTGTATCAACTAAGATTTTATAGGAACCTATAAGTCTACATAATTGATCTATAGTAAAACCTAGATCTCTTCCATAACTTTCAATAATTCTTCTCTGTGCCATAAACTCCTACCTTAAAAATGCTTCATTGTAAATATATTATTCCAACCTATAAATTATTATTCTAAATCTCTATTATTTTTAAAATATATTTACTATCCTACTCTATATTCTTCTTTAAGTTTCTAGTAGCCACCACATCTACTCCAGTGCCTAGAATGTCCTTCACTATGATATCTCCCATAGAAATTGGAGCCTCTATTTCTATAGAATTTAATACTTCCATAGCTTTAAAATTTAACTCTTTAGGAATAGGTGTTTTTGTTTTTACTGGTATAACAGGGAGCTCACCATCTTTAACTTTTACTGTGGTAGTTATAACTCTTACAGGATTAGTTACTTCATTTATCCCGTAAATTTCACCTCTTTTGCAAGTGTTTCCTGTAACCTCTTTTGTTTCAGTATTTACCTTTAAATGACATCCCATAGGACAACTTATACAAATTAATTCTTTTATCATATTATTCACCATCCTCTAGAGAAATTGTTATATCTCCTGTAATCTTTTCTAATTGAGTTTTATTAAGTAAAATCTTTTCCATTTCCGATGGTGCTAAGTGATTTCTTTTAAAGCTAGAGATTATATCCTCACCACATCTAACCACAATCCTCTTATTATGATATATATTATTTACCCTCATAAATATGGTTAATTTATCTTCTACAGCCTCTACATTTAATCTTTGGGGAACAGTATAATTAATTCTTTCACCATTTATTATATTTATATAATTCCCCTTGTCATCTTTACCTTTAATATATTTGGCAGCACAAAATCCAGCATGTTTAGATTCTGCACTAACAAAGTCTACTAAATCATGAACATGCACTACATTTCCACAGGCAAATATTCCTTCTACAGAAGTTTCCATGCTTTCATTCACTATAAGTCCATTTGTTCTTCTATCCTTATCAATACCAGCCTTAGAAGATAACTCATTTTCTGGTATTAGTCCTACAGATAATAATAACGTATCACAATGAAACTCAATTTCAGAACCTTTTATTGGCTTTTTGTTTTCATCTACTTTAGCAATTACCACCTTTTCTAATCTCTTTCTTCCTACAACATTAGTTACAGTATGTGATAAATAAAGGGGAATATCATAATCATTTAGGCACTGAACAATATTTCTATTAAGTCCGTTAGAATAAGGCATAAGCTCTACTACAGCCTTAACCTTTGCACCTTCCAAAGTCATTCTTCTTGCCATAATAAGACCTATATCACCTGATCCTAGAATCACAACTTCCTTTCCTGGCATATATCCTTCCATATTGATATATCTTTGAGCAGCTCCTGCTGTAAACACTCCTGAAGGTCTATCCCCTGGCATATTTATAGCTCCTCTAGTTCTTTCTCTACATCCCATAGCAAGAATGATAGCTTTTCCCTTTAGTATTAAATATCCATCTTCCTCATTTATCATATGAATCTCTTTATTTTCTTTTATTTCTAATACCATGGTATTAAGCTTAACTTCAACCCTAGTATCACTTATCATATGGATAAATCTTTGAGCGTATTCAGGCCCTGTAAGCTCTTCTTTAAAAGTATGAAGTCCAAAACCATTATGAATACATTGATTTAATATTCCTCCAAGCTCTCTATCTCTCTCCACTATTAATATTTTCTCAACTCCATTATTATAAGCTTCATAAGCTGCTGCAAGTCCCGCTGGACCTCCACCTATTACTATTAAATCATACATAAATGTTTCCTCCTACTTAGTTCTTCCAATTAAAATATATGAGCCATCGCTTTCTTGAACTATATCTTCCATTTGAACCTTTAACTCTCTTGCAATTATTTCTTGAACTCTAGGACCACAGAAGCCACCTTGGCATCTTCCCATACCTGGTCTACACCTTCTCTTTACTCCATCTAGGGTTACTTTTCCAAAGGATCTCTTTATACTATCTATAATTTCACCTTCTGTTATACTTTCACATCTGCAGATTATTTTTCCATATCGACTATCCTTTTTTATAAGTTCTGCCTTTTTTTCACTGGATAATTCCATGAAGTTAATTTGCTTTCTAGTATTTTTAAAGTTCTCTTTTAACTCAGCCTTAAGTCCTGAATTTTTTAGAATTTCTACCACATCTAAAGCTACCGCTGGTGCTGAAGACAATCCTGGCGATTTCATTCCTGCTGCATCTATAAAGCCTTTTACGTCTCCCGCTTCTCCTACAATAAAATCTCCACAATCTGGATTTGCTCTAAGTCCTGCAAAATTTCTTATACTCTCTCTATAATTAATTTTATCTGTGGTTCTCACAGCAGTATTTTTAATAAACTCTAAGTTTTCAGCTGTAGTTGCAACATTATCTCTATCCTCTACACTTTCTGCATCTGGACCAACTAACAAATTTCCATGAACTGTAGGTGTCACTAATATACCCTTCCCAAGTTTAGAAGGACATTGAAATATGGTGTGACTAACTACATCACCTTGGCTCTTGTCCATAACAAAATATTCTCCCTTAATAGGATTTATCTTAAAGGCTTCTTTACATACTAAATTGTGTATTTTGTCAGCATAGACTCCTGCTGCATTAATAACATATCTGCTTTCTATAACTTCACCTTCAGCTGTATTTATAATAAAATGTTCTTTCTTTTCTATACCAATTACTTGTCTATTTAATTTAACCTCTCCACCATTTTCTACTCCATTTTCCACAAGGGCTATTGTATATTCAAAGGGACCAACAATTCCTCCTGTTGGTGCATATAGTGCACCCATAACCTTATCACTTAAATTAACCTCTTTTTCTAGGACTTCCTCTCTATTTAAAATTTGTAGTCCCTTAACTCCAACTTTATTTCCATTGTCATATAACTCTTTTATAGTTTCCATATCTTCTTCATCAAATCCAATTACTAAAGAACCATTTCTCTTAAAGGGTACTGATAACTCATTACAAATTTCTTCAAACATTTCATTACCCTTAAGGTTATACTTTGCCATTAAAGTTCCTACCTTAGGATCATAGCCTGCATGGACGATGGCTGAATTTGCCTTAGTTGTCCCCATGGAAACATCATTTTCCTTATCTATTATTGCTACCTTTAAATCATATCTCATAAGTTCTCTAAATATGGAAGCTCCAATTACTCCAGCACCTATTATAGCTATATCATACATTAAAATTTCCTCCTTTAATCGCAAAAAAGACAAGCCAAAACAAGGATATAACTCCTTATTTTGTGCCTGTCTCTAAATCTCTTATCAGCACTAATATTTCATTTACACTTATAGTATATCACTTTTAAAAAAAAGTGTCCATGAAACTGCTCTTTAGTTATTAAACTTAAAGGTCAAATCTATTTTTTATATAACATTTCTACGTGAGGAATATCATCTTCTAAGTACTCCTCTGATACTTGTTTAAACCCAAGACTTTCATAAAATCCTTTTATATAAACTTGGCCAGATAATCTAATTTCATTAGAATTAAGTTTCGCTTCTATAAACTTAATTCCTTCTAACATAATTTTTCTACTTAGACCTTTATTTCTATGAGTGTCCTTAACTAATACCCTTCCAATAGATATCTCATCATAAGAGATTCCCTTATTAACTATTCGCAAATATCCTACTACTTCATTTCCTTCTTCTACATACAAGTGATATGAATTATAGTCTTTATTATCACAATCTTGATAAATACAAGTTTGTTCTACTACGAATACTTCATTCCTTACTCTTAAAATCTTATACAACTCTTCTGTGGTTAATTCATTAAATTTCTTTATTTTAATTTCCATAGCCTACCTCCATAAAATAAATTTAACTAATCTTCTTCCCATTGTCTAGTCCTTGCTACAGCCTTTTCCCATCCAGCATAAAGTTTCTCAGAAGTCTCTTTATCGCAGTTTGGCGTGTAGGTCTTACTAGCAAACCACTTCTCTGCAATTTCTTCTTTACTCTTCCAAAAACCTACTGCAAGACCAGCTAAATATGCAGCCCCTAAGGCCGTAGTTTCAGATATTATTGGTCTAGTAACTTCTTGACATATAATATCTGACTGGAATTGCATCAAAAATCCATTTCTACTTGCTCCTCCATCTACTTTTAGCTTTTCAATTCTATATCCAGCATCCTCAGACATGGCATCAATAACAGCCTTTGATTGATAGGCTATGGACTCTAAGGCAGCTCTTATAATATGATTTCTATTAGCTCCACGGGTTAATCCAAAGATTGCTCCCCTTGCATACATGTCCCAGTATGGTGCTCCAAGTCCTACAAAAGCAGGAACTACATATACTCCCCCATTATCCTCTACCTTATTAGCAAAGTACTCAGTATCCACAGCATCAGTTATCATTCTTAATTCATCTCTAAGCCATTGGATAACTGCTCCTCCAACAAATACAGAACCTTCAAGAGCATACTGAACCTTTCCATCTATACCTATGGCAATAGTAGTTATTAATCCATTTTTACTTTTAATTATCTCATCACCTGTATTCATTAATAAGAAGCATCCTGTACCATAAGTATTTTTAGCACTTCCTTTTTCAAAGCACGCCTGACCAAATAAAGCTGCCTGTTGATCTCCTGCTATTCCAGCTATAGGAACTCTAATACCCCCATTTCCACCTAAGTTAGTATGACCATATACCTCTGAGGAATTTTTAACTTCAGGTAACATAGATTTAGGAATCTGTAATATATCTAATATTTTCTCGTCCCACTTTAATTCCTTAATGTTATATAGCATAGTCCTTGAAGCATTAGTATAATCTGTAACATGAACTCTCCCATTAGTAAGCTTCCATACTAGCCAAGTATCTACAGTTCCAAATAAAAGGTCTCCTCTTTCAGCCTTTTCTCTAGCTCCATCTACATTATCTAAAATCCATTTAATCTTTGTTCCGGAAAAATATGCATCAATTAATAATCCTGTATTTTCTTTTATATATTCACTAAAACCTTGATTTACTAACTCATCACATATATGAGCTGTTCTTCTACATTGCCATACAATTGCATTATATATTGGCATCCCTGTGTTTTTATCCCATACAATAGTAGTTTCTCTCTGATTAGTTATTCCAATAGCAGCTACATCTTTTTGTGATATATTACACTTTGCCATAACCTCTTGAAGCATAGAGTACTGACTACTCCATATCTCCATAGGATCATGTTCTACCCATCCTTCTTTAGGATATATTTGTGTAAATTCCTTTTGACTCACCCCTAATATGTTTTGTTCCTTATCAAAAATTATAGCTCTAGAACTTGTAGTTCCTTGATCTAATGCAATTATATAATCTGCCATTTTAATCCTCCATCCATAAATTACTTAAATATCTATGTATAAACAGAATTCTTTGCTTCAGAGGGAGTCTTTACTCCCTCTGAAGCTTAGAAATCGTTATCCAGGGACGTAACAGCTCTTTACTCCCTCTTTGAAGAAAGTGGGAGTATTAGAGCTGGTAGTCATCGGATAAAATCATTCTTATAAATAATAAAAAGGCACATAAAACTAGCATTCTAGTCTTATGTAGCCTCTCTCATCACTCTTAGCCTACATAGCCCAAATTTCCTCTTTTGTAGTAGATACACAGGTTGCTCCTGATTTTAAAGCTGTAATTATTTCTTCCTTACTTTCAATAAGTCCTCCAGCGACTATAGGTTTATTAGACTTTTCTGCAAGTTTTTCTATAACCTTTGGTATAACCCCTGGTAATATCTCTATAGCATCACAGGCCTCTCCTAGATGCTTTATTGCATTATTTAGTGAAAGAGTATCAAAGATAAATACTCTCTGTATTGCTAATAAGTCATAAGCCTTGGCATATTTAATTACCTGAGGTTTTGTACTTATTACGCCTTTAAACTGAGTTTCTTTCTTTAAGTACTTTATTCCAACTTCTCTATTAGTAATACCATCTACTAAATCAATATGAACTATACCTATCTTATTTTTAGAATTTATATTTTCACTTATTTCTTTAATATTAAGTATATCGCCAAATAGGACAAATATTACCTGAACATCTGAATCTAGTACTATATCTAGTTCACTCTCATTCTTAACTGCTGCTATTATAGGATTTTCCTCTAATAACTTTATTAAATCCATACTTAACTCCCTTTCGGAACTGTTTTAACATGTTTTTTTAATTATTACATGTTTAAATTTTTTTGTCAATTCAGCTAAAATTTTTATTTTGATAACCTCAGAAATTATAATTAAAGTCATCATCACTTAATTATATTCATCATTAAGTGGTTCTGTTGCTTTAGAGTTTCTTATACAAACGATATATTGAAAAAAATCTAACATGCTTGCTTCTAGCTCTTCTAGCTCTTCTAGATTATTATTAGTATAATACATTGGTGCTTCAGAAAAAGGTGTATTCTCACCCGTTAATTTATAAATATTCAAATTGCCTTCCAATAAATTATTAGTTTCCTTGATTTGTGGATAAACAACATGGAGCTCATTGGTGATATAGCCACCATCTCCTGATTTACCCATTCCCTCACAACTATCATAATTATATATCACTGTTAAAATCTTATCTTTAAATATTGAGTCATCAGAATTTAAATATGCAGCAAACCACATTTTATCTTTTTCTTTACTTTGAAATGTATGGTTAAGTCCCCATTGTCCATAATACTTACCCTTAGGTAATTCCTTCTGAAGAGTTTGAAAATTTTCATATATCATTTTATCTCTAGTATTATCCCAATCAACATGATCATCCTTATGCTTATAAGCTTCTATTTGATTTAATACGTTCATATTTACAAGGTTAAAACTAGTGAATTTTTCTCCAAAATACTCTTTGTATATACTTTCCTTCTCTTTAATATCATTTTGCAATTCCTTTGAACATTGAGCAAAAGTTTCATCAAATTTATCTAAATCATTAAATGTACTTTTAATCTTATCTATTACTGCTTTTATTTCTTTAGGTGCTTCTTTATCAGGTAAAACATCTACTAAAAACCTATATGCATTGATTGGTTGATGTTCTATATCCACACCTATAACCTCTATTCTACTCTCTTTAGGTAGAGTACTATTATACTCATATAACTTCTTCCAATGGTTATAACCATCCTTATTCCATGCAAAGGTTCCTTTTAGTGGCTTATATATCTCTTCTAATATTTTTATATCCCCAGTATCTAAATACTTATTTATAAAATAAGTATCACTATAGGAAAGTTCACATAAATAATATTTAAAATCTGATTTTTCTTTGAAATATTTTAATAATTTCGTGTTTAACTGTTCATTAGCCTTAGTCCCATGAAGTTCTGCAGTAAAAAAGATTTCCTTTCCCTCTATATCCGAATCCATAATGTCTAAATCTTTAAATTCACTTTCATCTTCTAAATCTATAGCACTATAGTTTTCTTTTAAATACTCTTGCATGATTTTTCTATTCTCAGGTGATTGTTCTAAACTTTTATCAGAGAATTCAATTGAACGCTCCTCTTTCTTACATCCAGTTAATAATATACCTAGTATAAAGAAAATTGATAGTAATCTTAGACTAATCCTTTTCATAAAATGTTCCACCCCTTCAGTATAACAATTTAATAAGTAATATATAATCGTTAATAAACGTATACATTTTAAGCTTAATAGGTTGTTAGGATAAATAATTATACCTTGCCTACTAACACTGGCCAATAATCTAATAGTGCATGTACCAAAATAGGAATTATCAAAGAATTACTCTTTTTGTATAATAAAATAAATAGTCCTCCAGCCACAATGCCTCCTCCAAGTTCTGAGAAGATAGCAGTTAAGGACCGCGTAACTGAATAGTTATTTACGATAATTGGAAGAGTAGCATGCATAGCACCCCACATCATACCACTAATTATTACGGCTAAATAGGTAGGTAGCTCTTTATCTAATTCTGTAAATAAGTATCCCCTAAAAATAAACTCTTCTGCAAACCCTATAGTAATTAGAAAAAATAATGGTTTATATATACCTGCTAGTGAGAAATCACCTTTAATAAAAAATATTCCTATATAAATTGCAAATAAAATACAAGCAACTATTTTGCCATTTCTCGTTGTTCCAGTTATATTTAATGATTGTTTTTTCCTAAGCATAATTAACATAATAATTATTACAATAAGTAAGTTAGCTAGAAAATCACCTAATAATTGTATCCCAACATTTGATATAGTTATGTTTTTAACACCTATAAGTAAATCATTATTATAGAAGTATTTTACTAGGAAAAAGAAATACACCATATATATACCTATAAGAGTTATGGGATATATAATTTTTTTATTAATTTTCATCTAAAGTCTCCCCTTTTTATGTATTTTATAATTTAAGTTGGCTTAATTCCAGTGTTGTCAGTTAAAAATAGCACATAAATTTAAGTTACAGCTTAAGTTGAATTTTTACCATGACATGACTTAAATTTATATGAGATTCAATTATTAGATCTAAATTGCTAAACCCCACCTCAGTTTATTATGGATTTTAAATTATCAACTTTTATAAACTTAAATATGTTTTTAATTAAAAAGTATAATTTTTATAAATTAAGTATATGACTTCCATATAAGAATAGTCAAGGCATCCTCTCATTAACTTCCCTTTGCAATTTTTTCTTATAACCCTTCCCTTATTCTTAACTTCTTGTCTTCCACACTTCCGATATTCCACCCCATTTGAACCTTTTATACAACTAGGATTAAGCCTTATATATAAAAACTACATTTTTAGATATATGTTATGTTATTTTTTCAACAATAGTAATAAATAACTCTCACTAAAATATATTCATCCCCATATTATATATGGTAAAAATTTTTAAGGAGATATGCTATGGAAGCTAAGAATATATATAAAGCAGATTTACCTTATCCAGAAATAGGTTGCACGGATAAAAATAAATCTTATGTACACCTAATACAACTTAACTATGCTGGTGCTATTTCAGAACTAACTTCTGTAAATCAATATATATATCACAGCCTAGCTATGTCTGAAAAATTTGAAGATGTATCCCATTGCTTAATGGACATAGCTAGGGTAGAACTGGAGCACCTAGAAATCTTGGGGAAACTTCTCATAGCTCTTGGTGGAAATCCTAGATTTGAAATTAATAAAGGACATTGGTCACCTAAATTTATTGAATATGGCTCAAATCTAACCTCCATGCTTCGTGAAGATATAGACGGTGAAAAAGCTACCATTAGACAATATAAAGAAACTATAAAATTAATTAAAGATGAAAAGGTAAAAGAAATACTTGAAAGAATAGTAAAGGATGAAGAAGTTCACATTGAAACTTTAGTTTTACTTTATAATGAAGTCTGTAGAAGAAGGTAGGCTACTGTTCCGAATTAAAAAGAGCCTATTACAGAATGTATATAATCAATCTGTAATGGGTTCTTTTTCCTTACTTAAAATACTCTTCTTTTTAATTTATATAAAGCTTATTATAGTACCTCTTATATCCATAGTTATTAAAAAATTATTCACATTAATATTATAAAATCATATATGCACTTATAAGGGTGGAAATCAAAGAAAAGATAAGTATTGAAAGTACTAAAATTAGCTTTTTCCTAATATTCAATTTTGTTTTCTTTATCTTATATTTGTTCTTCTTATATTTAAAAAACTCTAGCAGACTAAGTATTATCAGTAATGTTATGTATGTTTGAACACCTAATACCCTAGCTTTCCATGGAGTAAAAATACAATTTTTAAGATAGCCAAAAATAGTCAAAGATAAAAAACAAATAAAGCAAAATAAATATACAATTGACATTATATTTTTAAAATACAATACTTCATTGAAAGCATCCTTATTAATATTATCACTATCACATAAGTGTATTGAAAACATAAATTCATTAAAACAGTAGAAGGTAAAAAAACAGGTTAAAATTACAGTAAATCCTGATAAATAATTCATATTCTGACTTTCCTCCTTTAAGTTATAATACTTTTAGTTTAGTTTCAACTAACCATTTTGCTCCTCCACTTAAATTAATGTTAATTTCTATTCATTTAATAAATAAAAACATTCAAAAAACCCACAAACCCCCACGGTGCCAACAACTAGTTAACTAGTTAAAAAGTTATATAGTTACCTAGGATCATATTTAACTAGTTTCCTATATAAAATTTCATATACTTAAATAGTTTAATTTTCTTTAACCTTCTCTCGTTGTACGAAGAATGAAGATATTATACTTGTTAACATTCCAGCTACAAAAATACCAACGAGTAATCCTGGTACTGGTTTCTGGAATACAACAAATAATATCATTATTATCAAGACTGTTATTTCTATAGAAAGACCTAACCACATTACTTTTTTCATTATCTTTTTTCCTTCTTTCAATGGCTAAACTACTAAAATTAAGTTTTTCCTAATGTTAAATTTTGTTTTCTTCATCTTATTTTTTATTATCTATACCTAAACAAATAACCCAAAATATTACATACAAAACTGTGAAAAGTCCTATTATTGTAGTACGCATATTATCTGTAAATGCAGAATTTGAACATACATAAGCCAACACACTATTTCCAAATACTACTGCAACTAAATGCTCTGTACTATCTGTTTTCTTACCATTTTTTAAATGCTTTTTTTTATAGAAAATTTGTGATAATAACACAATAATATATGGGATTAACATGATTATTACTAAATCCATGCTTATAACTCCTTTATACATAATTTTAATCATTATAAAACATAAAGCAGAGAAAACGGATTTCTTGTAAGTTTCAAATTAAACAATCCTTGACCTCCGACATATCTAGCTAAACTACTAAATCTATCTCCACTTAAAGGGTATTAATTTTAATAACCACATTGTAACCTATAATCAGCTTATTTTATAGAAAAATGCACAAAACGGTATATTCTGTGCATGAAATTCCAACTTAATAGCAAAATTGGTGAACAAATAATCTTATTCTGCTACGTAGTCTTCAACAGCTTGAATTATACCTTCTCCCTTTATAGATAATGGAGCTATTACACATATGTCCTTACTAAAAATAATTTGATAGTTTTCAAATTCGTATATCTTATTACCATTTTCTTCATTTACTAGTTCTAAATGTTTAGTCATATCTTTTAATGATGTTTTACCCTTTTGAAATGCATCTTTTATTTCTATTCGATTTGCAAAAAAATCAATAAAGTATGCTTCTTCTAATTTATAGGTATATATCTTATAATCATCATACTCCCCAATAAAATCGATACTTTCATTCTCTTCTATACTTATACATAGATTATTGCTTACTGCTTTATTATTATACTGCTGATGATATGCCGAGGTTAGTATTATAACTAATCCTGCAAATAGCAATGCACATATAACTGCTATTGCAATCAATAACTTAACCATGGTTGAATATTTTTTCTTACATTTTTTAAAATAATGTACTTCCTTAGTATTGTTTTGCTTCTCTTTATCTGTAACAGACATAGGTTTTATCATTTGCTGAAATTCTTTATTACAATCTTTACACTCTTTTAGATGCTCTTCTATATCTTTACATGTTTCATCACTTGTCAAATTATCAACATAACTTGGCAATAAATCTTTTACTATATAGCAATCTAATTTCATTTTGTTAGCTCTCCTTCCATTAGCTTCTTTTTTCCCCTATAGAACATTACCCTTGAATAGTTCTCCGATTTCCCTATTATTTCACCTATTTCTGCAAAAGATAAATCACTAGAAATTCATAAATAAATAACCTCTTTCATATTATCATCTAATTCCCGCAACTTCTTATAAAAGGCTAACTTATCAAATCTATTCATAACCTCAGAATTTAGATCATAAGAATCCATTATATCTATTTTTATTTCTTCCATTGAAATAGTTTCATATTTCTTATTCTTTTCAAGGTGTTTGTACCAAACATGTTTAGCAATCTGACAAAGCCATACAGAAGGTTTACAATCCCCACGATATTTATTAATAGTTTTCATAGCCTGATAAAAAGTTTCCTGTGTTAGCTCTTCTGCTAAATTATCATCATGTACCATAGATAATAAATAGTAATACACCTTTTTCCCATGGCTTTTATAGTACACTTCTATATCTTCCACATTTTCACCTCCTATTAGTAAGTCCGTAAAATATTAATTTCGTTACAAAAAAATTAGACGATAAATTCTAGTTCCTACTTTATCGTCTAATCTTTTACTTATACGGATTATAAACTTACTGCTAATTAACCTTAATATCACTACTTTTTACCTTCATAGAATTTTGTTCCTGGTAAGATTACCTTAAAACAGTCTTCTGCTCTAGAGTTTATAAAGGTCACATTTTTTTTGAAAGGCTTTTTTATCTTTCCAAATCCACCTTCATTATTTAAAAATCTTTTATTTTCATCTAGTGTTACTAGTTTCTCATAAAGCCACATGTTTCTTCTATTATAGTTAATTCTTTTCCCTGTGGAATTGTTCTGTATCATTTGTCCTGGGCTATTAACTATTATACTGTTTCTAGATATTACTACTTCTATTACTCTATCTATGGAAGAATACTCCCTATAAAGTACTGCATTGTTTATTGCCTCAACTATAGCTCCTATAGGATAATTCTTAGGTAATATTTTTCTTAATATATCTTCGCTTTTATCTATCATAGACAAGAGATTACCTTGTACAACATTTACCCTTTCTTTTACCTTACCTAAATTATTAGTTATCCTAATCATATTTTGAGGTATGCAAAGACTATTGTTATCAGAGAATACTAACAGCCCTCCCAAGGTACATTTCTCTTCTCCAGTATCCTTATCTGTGTATGATATTCCTGCACTCCTCATAAGAAATTTTTCATTAGAACTATTTATAACTATGCCTTTTTTATTAAAATAGTTTTTTACTATTTCCATATTTATAAGATTTATATCACTTCTTACCACTTGGGAAGTTTCAATAAAAAAGTCTAAATTCTCCTCAAAGGCTTCTACTAGTTCCTGTTTTCTCATAGTATCGGTGGTAGAGCCTCTTCTGATATAAAATGCTCCATTCTCCTTAAGTTGATATGGCTTTTGTTCTCCATCATATATTGTAATTATACAAATCCTTTTTTTACTTATATTATACTCATCTACAGAGATTGGGATTGGTGGCTCACATCTAGAAGATATTATTTGTTGTACTTGTTCTTCTGTGAAAACTTCACTTTCATCTAAGCCTATTAACTCTTTTGTTTTATCCTCAATACCTACAACTATATATCCTCTTCCACCCTTTGAATTAGCAATGGCACAAACATCTTTAGCTAGTTCTTTTTTGCCACTTTCAAAATCTAAGGATAGCTTTTGTTTGAAATCTAACTTTAATCCTTCTTGCCGTTTTATGATAGATAGTATTTTCTTAGTATCCATGACCTCACCTCAATTCTCTATATTAATATAATATTAAAAAGGATCCATATATGACTTTATAAACAGATAAGATTTAAGGAATATATCTATTAATACTATCGCCTATGGAGCTTAATTTTAATTATATCCTTTATAATATTAATAACCTTTTCCGTACTATCATTATTATCTATAGTAATATGAGCATATTTTTTATAGAGCTTATACCTTTCTTTATGTAAGTCATATATCTTATCTTTTCCTTCTTTTAAAAGAGGTCTATTTGATATATCTAAAGTTTCTATTATTTTTTCCGGTTTTCTATCTATAAATATTATACATCCACTTTTCCCTAAGGCATCCATGTTCTCTTTTCTCTTTATAACGCCACCCCCTGTGGCTATAAGAGTATTTTCTAGTTTAGAAACCTGTTTAACTGCTTCTGTTTCCCTATCTCTAAAGTATTCTTCGCTAATGCTAAACATTTCCTTTATAGTCATATTGTTTTTTTCTTCTATATATTCATCTAAATCAATAAAATTTATTTCTTCATCCTTACTAATTATATTCCCTAGACATGTTTTCCCACATCCTGATAGACCTATTAATATGATATTATTCAAAACTCTTCTCCCTTCTAGAATGCCTATTGAAGCATCATATCTAAAATAGCAATGGCAGTGACACACTCCACCACTGGCACTGCTCTTTGTACTATACAAGGATCATGTCTTCCCTTAATTTCTAAAATATCATCAGCTTTTGTCTCCATATTTACAGTTTTCTGTGGTAAAGCTATAGATGGCGTTGGTTTAAATGCTACTGAAAATGTAACTGGCATTCCACTAGTAATTCCACCTAGAATCCCCCCATTATTATTAGAATAGGTTTTTATGTCCTCACCTTCAATATAGTACTGGTCATTTGCCTCACTACCTCTTAGGGTTGAGATGTTAAACCCTTCTCCAAACTCTACTCCCTTAACTGCTGGAATAGAAAAAAGCATATGGGATAATACACTTTCTACTGAGTGAAACATTGGACTTCCAAGTCCTACTGGTAGGTTAATAACAGCTCCTTCTATAACACCTCCAATAGAATCTCCTAAAGCTTTAACCGCTAAAATTTCTTTTTTCATTTCTTCGGAAATAATCTTATTTAAGGTAGGAAATCTATCCTTCCTCAATTCTTGTAATAATTCTTTTCTTATATTTACTTTGTTAAAGCCATGATCTTTTATCTTTCCAATAGACTTTATATGTGCACCTATATACACATCATATTCCTTTAAAATATCCTTACATATTGCTCCTACAAAGACTAAAAGAGCTGTGAGCCTACCAGAAAAATGTCCACCACCTCTATAGTCATTATATCCTTCATATTTAATAATAGCTGGGTAATCACAGTGGCTTGGTCTTAGCTTTACCTTAAGCTCTGAATAATCCCTAGATTTAGTATTGTTATTTTCAATTATGGCTGATAGTGGTGCCCCTGTAGTTCTTTCTTCAAAAATCCCGCTTAAAACCTTAGGTATATCTTTTTCTACTCTAGAAGTAGAAAATAAATCCTTACCTGGTGCTCTTCTTCTCATTTCTTCATTAACAAAGTCAAAATTTATCCTATGCCCTGATGGTAATCCATCAATTACAACTCCTATGGCATCACCATGGGATTCTCCAAAAATTGATACTTTTATTTTATTCCCTATAATTGAACTCATCACCTTCACCCCCTAATTTAATATAATCCTTAAAGAAATTAGGATAAGACTTCTCTACGGCACTAGGATTATTTATGATTACATTACCCCTAGCTCTTGTGGCTGCTATGGCCAAGGCCATTACTATTCTATGATCATTGTGAGAATCAACTTCTCCACCCTTTAATTCATTAACTCCTGATATTATTAAAGAATCTTCTAACTCTATTATATCTGCTCCTAGTTTATTTAACTCTTTAGTTATAGCATGTAGTCTATCACACTCTTTAATTCTAAGTCTTTTAGCATTTACTATTTTAGTTTCACCCTCTGAAAGGCTAGCAAGCACCGTAAGAACTGGAACTAAATCGGGACAATTAGAGGCATCTATTTCTATGCCCTTAGTCTTAGACGGTTTTACTCTTATACCTTCTTCACTTTCTTCCACATTACATCCCATAGCTTCTAAAATATCTAATATGACCTTATCTCCTTGAAGAGAATCCTTATTTAGACCATAACATACTATAGAAGAACCTAATGCCCCTGCTACTAAAAAGAAGGCTCCCTGAGAATAATCTCCCTCTACATAATAGTTTCTACTATTATATTTTTGGGCTCCTCTAATATTAAACTCTTTATAATTATAATTTTCTATCTCTATGCCAAAATCCTTTAAAATATCTAAAGTAAGATCTATATATCCCTTAGATTCTAGTTTTGTAGTTATCTGAATTCTAGAATTACCCTCTAAAATGGGGAGAGAAAACAGTAGCCCTGTTATAAATTGTGAGCTTATATCTCCCCTTACTCTATATGTACCACTAGTAAGTTTTCCGCTTACCTTCAAAGGCAAACCGCCCTCTTCTATTGAGTATTTTATACCCTTTTCTTCAAAGATTTTATAATATGGTTCTAGTGGTCTTGAAATTAACTTTCCTTCTCCACGAAATATATAGTCCCCATCTTTGGTTAAAGCTAGTGGAATTAGAAATCTTAGAGTTGAGCCAGATTCTCTGCATCTTAAATCTAGTTTCTTTTCATAGGAAAACATCTTTCTTCCATCAATATATAAGTTTTGAGCTTCAATATTAACAACTGCTCCAAAATCCCTCATTATCTCCATAGTAGCTTCAATATCCTTAGAAAGTTGTATATTATACACTCTAGATATTCCTCTACTTAGAGCAGCTGCAATTATCCCTCTATGCCCTAAACTTTTAGAAGAAGGAACAACTATATTCCCTTTAAGTAACTTGGGTTTTATTATAATTTTATCCACAGCTTTTCCTCCTAAATAAATTTTTTTAATTCTTCATGAGTAACCTTATGAATAAAAACCTTACCTATGTCTTCAATAAGAATAAGGTTTATAAAATCTCCTATTATCTTTTTATCTACTGAAATAGCATCAATAATATCTCCTCTGGTCTTTCCTTGAAAATCATAGGGTAAGTTAAATTTATCTAGTAAACTTTTTATTCTGTTAGCAACTCCATCCTTACATATATTTAATTCCTCACATCTAAGGGCTATAGAGTACATCCCTATAGCTACAGCTTCTCCATGAGAAACGCCCTTATAATTTTCAAGCTTTTCTATAGCATGGCCTATGGTGTGACCAAAATTTAAAATCATTCTCTCTCCTTTGTCCTTTTCATCCTGCTCTACTACCTGTTTTTTTATACTACAGCATTTATATATTATATCTTCTATATATTCAAATAAAGCTTCATAGCTTTCTATACTTTCAAACTTTTCAAAGAGATCTTTATCCTTTATTAATCCATATTTTATAGCTTCACCTAACCCATCATTTACATATCTCTTTTCTAAGGTTTTAAGCACCTGAGGATCAATATATACTGCCTTAGGATTATAAAAATTACCTATTAAATTTTTTCCCCTAGGTAAATCTATAGCAACCTTACCTCCTATAGATGAATCGATTTGGGCAAGTAGTGATGTTGGAACTTGAACAAATGGAATTCCCCTTAAAAAAGTAGCTGCACAAAAGCCTGCTAAATCTCCAATGACTCCTCCCCCTAAAGCTATAATTAAATTCCCCCTATTTAGCTTAAAATCTAAAAGTTCATTATATAACTTCATTAAAGATTCTATTGATTTACTACCTTCACCAGGTTTCAAAACTACCTTTAAAACTTTAAAATCATTATCCTCTAAAGACTCTTTAACTATATCTCCATAAAATTCATCTACATTTTCATCAGTAATTAAAGCTATTTTATTTCCTTCATATATCTTTGAAATCTCTTTACCTATACTGTTTATAATTCCTGATTTAATAAGAATTTCGTATTGATTATTAGGAAGGTTTATTTGTAAATTTCTCATAATTATCTTCCTCCGCTTTATTGTTCTATCCTTTTATTTAAAATAGTTACTTACTGTTATTATAAGATATTTATTACTAATTATTATACATTAATGAATTATATTTTCACATATGAATTCATTAATAGAAACTTATGTATTAAATTACTCCTTTTGTATTATATATATTGTGAATTAATATATATAGTGTAAAATATAATATAATGTTACATATATATTACCGTATATATTTTATAATTTAAATTGGGGGATTTTTATGAAATTTTTTAACACACATTCCGTTATGATTGAGGAAGCAAAAAAAGCTAAACTGAAACACAATCCATTTCTCAACTTACTTATATCCTTAGTTCTTATTTTAGTAAGTCAATTTATACTTGTGGTTCCTATGGCAATAATAGGTTTTATAAGTGTGATTAAATCCAATGGATTATCTATGACCATAGATAATGAAACTTTAACTCTTATAAATTTATTTGGTACTGGATTTTTAATTATACTCTGTATTTTATATTGCAAATTTAGTGAAAAAAGAAATCTTCGCTCTATGGGGTTAATAAAAAAAGGTGCTTTTAAAGAATATGGCATTGGATTAATAGTAGGACTTGTTATGTTTAGTGCTGTTGTATTAATTCTAATAATATCTGGACAATTATCCTTTGTTAAGGTTACTCTGTCTTCTCTTCCTCTAATTATTATTTTCTTTATTGGTTTTATGATACAAGGTGCCAGTGAAGAATTTCTATGTAGAGGCTTTTTATTAACTTCAATTGCTGCTAAAAATGGAATTATTCTCGGTATTATTTTGAACTCCTGTTTATTTGGATTTCTCCACATTTTCAATTCAGGATTTTCTATACTACCAATGATTAATATTATTTTAGTTGGTATATTCTTTTCCGTTTATGCCTATCGTACAGATAATATTATTGGAGTATGTGCAATTCATACCATGTGGAACTTTGCTCAAGGTAATATATATGGAATTCTTGTTAGTGGAATGAACATAGGACCTTCTATTTTGAAAGTTAATAGTTTTAGTGACTCTTTACTATCTGGTGGTAACTTCGGAGCTGAGGGTGGCCTTGCTTGTACAATTGTATTAATTATATCTACATTGCTTGTGGTACTTATTCCTAAAAAATCTATCTCTACATCACCAAGTGAATCATATTAAATTAAATTATATTATATTATAAGGAGGCTTTTATGGAGACTTTACTTGCTTTTATTCCTATGTTAATTGTTTTACCCATAATTTTATTGTTTTGGGGTTTAGGTATTTATGCGTTGGTACTTATGATTAAAGCTTTAAAAATTTATATTAATAAAAACTCATAATGTATCTAAATTATAGAAGACCATATCATAACTATGAAATGGTCTTCTAATTTTTTATTCTTGAGCTGATAACTTCTTATAGTTATTATATCTTTCCATAGCATCTGCTTCTGTCTTTGCAAATAACTCCTCTGCTACTTCTGGGAATACTTTTGCTAAGGATGCATATCTAACCTCACCTAATAAGTAGTCTTTAAAACTTCCATTTGGTGCTTTTGAATCTAAGGAGAACGGATTCTTAGTTCCTTTTAAATCTGGATTATATCTATATAAAGTCCAATATCCACACTCTACTGCTCTCTTCTGTTCTTCTTGTGAATAAGACATTCCAGCTTTAATACCATGATTAATACATGTAGAGTAAGCTATTATTAATGATGGTCCATCATAAGCTTCAGCTTCTGAAATAGCTTTTATAGTCTGATTTTTATCTGCTCCCATGGATACTTGAGCTACATATACATAACCATAGCTCATAGCCATCATTCCTAAATCCTTCTTCTTAGTTCGTTTTCCTGATGCTGCAAACTTAGCTACTGCAGCCGTTGGAGTTGATTTTGATGATTGACCTCCTGTATTAGAATAAACTTCTGTATCAAAGACTAATACATTTAAATTTTCTCCTGATGCCAATACATGGTCAAGGCCACCATATCCTATATCATAAGCCCATCCATCTCCTCCAAATAGCCATTGAGATCTCTTAACAAAGAATTCTTTATCTTCTAGTATCTTTTTAGCTATTTCACTATTTTCTTTCTGAAGAACTTGGGTTAGCTTAGTTGCTCTATCTCTTGTACCTTCACTCTTATCCATGTTATCTAACCAATCCTGTAACACAGGCTTAGCTCCCTCTGAAATATTCCCACTTAAAGCTTCTCTTATATTCTGTGCAATTCTTTCTCTTATGGTTTTAACAGCCATAAACATTCCAAAACCATACTCAGCATTATCTTCAAAGAGTGAGTTAGCCCATGCTGGTCCATATCCATCTTTATTAGGTCTATAGGCTGTTGAAGGTCCTCCTGCTGCCCAAATTGATGAACAACCAGTAGCATTAGCTACCATCATTCTATCTCCAAATAATTGAGTTACAAGTTTAGCATATGGAGTTTCTCCACATCCAGCACATGCACCTGAGAATTCAAGTAGAGGCTGCTCAAACTGACTACCCTTCACAGTATTTTTGTTCAATGGATTCTTCTTGTTTGCAACTTTTTCTACAACATAATTCCAAACTTCTATTTGATCATGTTGACTATCCTGTGGTTTCATAACTAAAGCTTTTTCTTTAGCTGGACAAACCTCTGCACAGTTTCCACATCCAGTACAATCTAAAGGTGTAACTCCTATATGGAAGAACATTGGAGCTTCAGTTTTAAGAGCTTTAGCTTCTAGTAATTTCATGTCCTTTGGAGCATTTTCTTTTTCTTTTTCATCTAATAGGAAGGCTCTAATAGTGGCATGTGGACATACATATGAACATTGGTTACATTGAATACAGTTCTCTGAAATCCACTGTGGCACATTTACTGCTATTCCTCTCTTCTCAAAGGCAGTAGTACCTGCCATGAAGGTACCATTATCTACTCCCTCTCTAACCAATGTAGAAACTGGAATAGCATCTCCTTCCATCCTATTCATTGGTTCTACAATATCTTTAATAAATGCAGGATAATCCTTCATTATATCTAACTTATCATCCTTAGCATCCTTCCATTTACTTGGAACTTCTATCTTAGTTATAGAATTTATTCCTGAATCAATGGCAGCGTGGTTCATATTTACAACTTTTTCACCCTTCTTACCATAGGAAGTTATAACTGCTTCTTTTAAATATTTTACTGCATCTTCAATAGGTATGATATCTGCTATCTTAAAGAAGGCAGCTTGCATTATCATATTTATTCTTCCACCTAACCCAATTTCTTGGGCTATTTTAACTGCATTTATGATGTAGAGCTCTATATTATTTTCTGATATATATCTTTTTAAGTCAGCTGGTAATCTATCTTCCAAATCTTTTTCTGTCCATTGAGTATTTAAAAGGAATTTTCCACCCTTCTTTAATCCTTGTAATAAGTTATAGCTATATACGTAGGATTGGTTATGGCAAGCAACAAAATCTGCTTTGTCAATGGTATAGTGAGATTTAATTGGTTTATTACCAAATCTTAAGTGAGAAACAGTTATTCCACCTGATTTCTTAGAATCATAAGAGAAATATCCTTGAGCATACATGTCTGTATAATCTCCAATAATCTTTATAGCACTCTTATTAGCTCCAACGGTACCGTCAGAACCTAATCCCCAGAACTTACATGAGGTTGTGCCTTCTGGTGTAGCATCTATATCTTCCTTTGGCATTAAAGATGAGTTTGTAACATCATCAATTATTCCTATAGTAAATCTATCCTTTGGTTTATCTTCTTTGAGGTTTTCAAATACGGCAGCTATGTGAGCTGGAATTGGATCCTTTGAACCAAGTCCAAATCTTCCACCTACTACTAATGGAGCATTTTCTTTTCCAAATAGTGCTCTTACTACATCTAGATAAAGAGGCTCCCCTATAGAACCTGGCTCCTTAGTTCTATCAAGTACTGCTATCTTCTTAACTGTACTTGGCATAGCTTTTATAAACTTCTCTATAGAGAAAGGTCTATAAAGTCTTACTTTTACAAGTCCTATCTTTTCTCCCTTAGCTCTTAGATAATCTATAGTTTCCTCAACTACTTCAGATACAGAACCCATTGATATGATTATCCTATCTGCATCCGGTGCTCCATAGTAATCAAAACAGTGATATTCTCTTCCTGTTAGTTTTGTTATTTCACTCATATAATTTTCTACTACAGTAGGTATATCTTCATAGTATCTATTAAGTGATTCACACATTTGAAAATACAAATCAGGATTTTGAGCAGTTCCTCTTGTAACTGGATGGTCTGGATTTAAAGCATTTTTTCTGAACTCATCAATAGCTTTATAGTCTACTAGTTTTGCAAGTTCCTCCTGCTCTATAACCTCAACCTTTTGTATTTCATGGGAAATTCTAAAGCCATCAAAGAAACTAAGAAATGGCATTCTAGCCTTTATAGCGCTTAAATGTGCTACTGCTGCTAAATCCATAACCTCCTGAACAGAACCTTCTGCAAGCATTGCAAATCCTGTTTGTCTTGTAGCCATAACATCTTGATGGTCACCAAATATACTTAAGGATGACGTAGTAAGAGCTCTAGCTGCAACATGTATAACTCCAGGTAATCTTTCTCCTACCATCCTATACATGTTAGGTATCATAAGTAATAGACCTTGTGATGCTGTATATGTAGATGATAGAGCTCCTGCTTGTAAGGAACCATGTAATGCTCCAGCTGCCCCTGCCTCAGATTGCATCTCTACTACTTTAACAGGATGACCAAATATATTTTTTCTTCCCTTAGCAGCCCATTCATCTACTAGCTCAGCCATAGGTGTAGATGGTGTAATTGGGAATATAGCAGCTACTTCTGTAAATGCATAGGATATATGTGCTGCTGCTGTATTACCATCCATAGTCTTCATTTTTCTCATGTTATTACCTCTTTTCTTACAGTTTAAATATATTCTTATGAAGGTATTTAGACATATATCTAATGCCTCAATAGCCTTTTGTTACTTTGTTCTAAGTTATAAAGCTTTAATTTTTACTCTTATACCATTTATATGTTGAGCTAAATAAGTGTATATTATGTATAGCATTAAAATTTATTAAAGACTTATTACTTAACTATAAAAAAATGAGGCTTTCACAAAATAGAGTTATCCATTTTGTGAAAGCCTCATTGGTAAAACTATATAATTTTTAACACTCTATATTGTAGGTTCAACACTATTCATGGACCAACCATCATTTCTTACGTCATGTATATCTATAAACTCATCCTTCTCTTCTATAGCCTTAAGCCTCTTTACTATTCCATAAGGCTCTTTTAGAGATAATTTATATCCTCTGCCTGATATTATCCATAAAGTTCTATAACCTTTTGGAGTAACCTTTAAGTTATCTTCACCTTTACCATCAGTAAAGTATATAAGTAAGTTAGTGTCAGTGTTATTTATATATTCAAATACAGGAGTAAACTGTGTTCCTCCCCCTTTAGTAACCCTTTCTCTTATATCCTTTACAGACTTAACCTTATATGCTCTTCTAATATTGCTATCACACTCTATTATAGTAACTTCACTATTATAATTTTTTACTATTGAAAGTACCTCTTTCATAGCTTGCATAAACTCAGCATCACTTATACTTCCACTTATATCTATAGCTACAGCAATTTTAGCCCTATGTCCTCTTAACTCCCCTTTTAAATCTAATCTATTAGGTTGCCTTCGACTTCTTCTTGTCACAGTTTTTTTCTTACTACTCTCTAAGGTCCCAATTATTTTTTTTAAATAAATATTCCATGGGATTTCATTTTCACTTCCCTTTAAAGTCTTTATCATAGCTTCTATCTCTATCGGAAGCTTTCCTTTACTAGAAAGCTCTGCAAATTTCTCCGTAAAGGACTTCAGAGTTTTATCATCTATATCATCAGATTCATCCCAGGTATCATGAGTCTTTTTAGGATCATATTCATCCTTAGTATCGCCTTTAGAATCATCCTCTTCTCCTTCTTTGTCCTCTTTTAACAAATCCAATTCTCCTTGAATTTCTCTCACATAGTACTCCATAGAATTATATGGTTCTAACTTCAAATTATATTTTGTATTTACCCACTCTAAGGTAGTTGCATAGGCAGGTAAGAAATTAATATATTGATTTGCAACTATGTCCATAGCCATATTAACAGCTAAGGTACTGTATTTTTTTCTTAACTCCTTTGCCCTTACTAAATGTAATGCTAAAATATGATGTATTTCATGTTTTATAGTCCCTTGCATCTGACTCAAATTAAGTTGTAAAAATATAAGAGGATTAAAATAAACAATATATTTAGCCACCTTAAAACTTATGGATGTAGGTGTAGATATATCATATCTTATTTCTCTTTTTACCTGAAATAAAAAGTATCCATAGAAATTTTCCTTATCCTCCATCAAGGCTAGGTTTATTCTATCTACTAGTCTATAAAACTCTACCTTCAAATCTTCTGGCATATCTACTACAAATTTTTCGCCATCTCTTTTGGCTTTAAACATCTCTCCACCATTAACTATATTAGTTACCCTATTATAAAGCTTAACCCTTAATTCTTCAAAATTCTTACTCATGGCTATCTACCCTTTTATCTCAGTATAAGCCGCGAAGTAATTCTCTACAAAGTCTTCATTTTCTAATATGAAATTATATATTTTCTTTTGACTTTCTCTCATATCCTGCATAATTCCAATCATCAAATCTACTGGATAAAAGCTAAGAAACTCTACAAATCTATCTATAACTCTCTTTATAGCTGCTCCTTCTAGCTCTTCAACTTTGCTGCTAATATAATTTATCATATTACTACCTGTTAAATATAATCTAGTGTGGCTCTCATTGGATATTCTAAATTTAACCTGCTCTGATAAAACTTCTTCTTCAAATACTTCTTCTGGAGAAATTAAAGCAGTATTATCCGATTCCATAAAATCCATAAGCTGCTCTGCAATAACCCTTCCAAGATTCCCCCTTAAAACATTTAAAAATACTCTTCTTGGTATACTATCTTTATTTTCTTTATACAACTTATAACTTTTAGACACTCTTTCAAAGCTTCGTGGGGTAGCCTTTATATCATCTTCGTTAATACTGTGTAGATGCTCTGGAAAAGTAGATATGAATTCTATTACTTTTCTATCAACTTTATTTTCCGAAGCCCATTTAATCCAACCCTTTGCATCACTTTCCATGTTAAGCCAAACAAAGCGATTTTCTTGGGCAGCATCCATATCTACTACTTGATAATCAAAGTCTGAACCGTATTTACTGGATGGATTCATTGCAGCCAATATCTTTACTTTATCATGAAGCTTATATCCATTTATCTCTCTATTTAATATCAAATTCATAAGCTCTTGTTGTACACTATGCTCACACCTATTTATTTCATCTATAAATAAAAGTACATCTTTACCTTCTAAAATAAGATTATCTATTTCTCTAAGCTTTGTATGAATAGCATAGATAGTTATCTTTTTACTTACTACTCTTCCATGTTCATCTTTAATAGTATATTCTTCCACTGTAGGGAGTCCACCTATTTCACCCTCCTTTAAAAGATTTCCATCTATAACAACTAAACTCCATTCTCTTTGTCTCGCCAAAGTCTTTGCAAGAGCAGTCTTGCCTATTCCACTTTCTCCTACAATAAGAGGTACTTCATTAGTTTCTATTACAAGCTCTACACTTTTTAATGTATCATTAAAGTTCATTTGCATTATCCTCCTACATAATCTTTAGCTTTTCATCTATAGCAACTCTTTTTGCTCTACTACTTCCATACTTATGAATAAATATAATCTTATCCATAGAAATATTATTATACTTTTTATTTATACTTTCACAATTGATAAAATTTCTTACATACCTCTCTTCTATATCTTCACTAGATAATCTTTCTTTTAATACTCCTTCGAGCTCTTCTATAGAAATATCTTTTATAAGATACTTAATTACTAGTATATTTTCTTTTAAAAATTTTATCATCTTCTCTTTATCTAAATTATGAACAAACTTAATAGCAGCTTCATTATTTCTAATGGCAGATATCTCAGCTTTTTCACTAGGATTATTAATATACCTTAGGGCATCATAGCTAATATTTACAGCCGCTAGCTGCACCTCTTCACAAGGATTTTCTATATACTTAATAGAATCATAATTTTTCTCAATAGCCAACCTCTGAAGATGACAGCTAGGATTCTTTATATACTGAATAGCCCATCCCTTTTGTTCAATCCCTAGATTTACTAGTTCTTCACTAGGAGCATCTATATATTTTAAAGTATTCCAGCTTTCCTTTACTGCATACTCTTTCATTTCTAATGTAGGCTCATCTATAAATTCAATAGCATTTATATTACTCTTCAATGCTTTTATATTCATTTCATCTGTTGGATCTTTTATGTACTGTAAAGACATTCCATCCTTCTCTACGGCCAAAAGCTTCATTTCTTCTGTTGGGTTCTTTATAGTTTTTATAATAATTGGATTCCTCTTTACCATTTCTATAGCTCTATTATAATCCATAACCATATTCCTCCTAGGTTCATAGCACACATAAGACTTGTAAAAATCTCATAACTGCATAACCTTCACTAAACAACAACTTTATTAAGTAATAATAATTCTCCATTTAATTATATCATTTTATAGTATATTTAAAAGCACTTTTTTCAATAATTTTATTATAATTTCTTCAAGGTATAGATGATTATTTTCAAAAAAATAGATATCAAAATTAATTGATATCCATTTTTAAAGTTTTTAAATATGTATTTCAACAGAAAGCATGTCGTCGTCTGTTTCTATTAAAATATTACCTTTATTACCACTCACTATTTTTTGCACATTATATAGTCCATATCCCCTACTGGAACCCTTAGTTGAATATCCTTCTTTAAACATTGAAGATATATTTATTTTATTCATATCTTTTACAGTATTTTTTATAGTGATAATATATCTACCGTTAGTTGAATAATCTTCATCTATATATATCTCAACTAATTTATTTAAACTTTCCTTAGCTGCTTCTATAGCGTTATTTAATAAATTAGTTAATATAATTACCATATCTGATTGACTAATCTTTATATTATTCAAGCTATTTTTAATGTTACACTTTATATTTACATCGGCTTTTTCTGCTTCACAAATTTTACTATAAATAAGAGCTCTTAAAATTATATTATCTATTGCCATTAGTTTTGTTAAAGTATCTTTATAAGTTATATCTTCTATATACTTCTTTATTACTTTATTAACTTCATCATAATTTCCCACCTGAAGGGTTGAGTATATCACATTTAAATGATTTTTATATTCATGTTCACTAGCCCTTAACTTCTCAATATACTCATTTAAAATCAAATTATATTTATTTTGAATTTCTAATATTTCATTCTCCTTCATAATTTTATATATATCTCTACATAAAATCATAGTTATTATAATGAATACTAACAATGCTGAAAATAATCCAATTCTTAATCCACTGCCTATAAAATGACTATCATTTATAAATATTAATATAGTTAATATTAGAAATAAATTAACTATTCCTGTTATGATAATTTTAGTACTTATCTTAGGTATAGTTGAAATATTCACCTTAATATATTTGGTGAAATAATATATAGTACCTAAGGTAATTGTAAATACACCTACTAATGTTAAGGTTAAATTTATACTCTCTGTATTAATATCTAATATACCTACTATAATTCCAACAATACTTTCTGCTATCATTAAAACTAATAATGATATAGTTATCTTTATTAGTGATTTATAAAAAGTGTCATTATGTAAAAATTTATTTATGAATGCATATATTATAGTTAAAGCTCCTATAGTAACTACTGGTATTTTTATAACAATCCCAAAAACATATGCTAATATAATAGAAATTAAAACATTTTTAATATTAATTTTATCAAATAAAATATTGCAAATCATACCCAATGTAAACAACTCTAAAAAATTATTTATACTCATTTTCGTACCCTAAAATTTCAAATACTTTTTCACAGTAACTTATAGATAAGTCAATAATGTCACTAATGTTAACAAAATGCACTTTCCATAATTTAGTATACATCTTATCTATTCTTTTTATATATTTAGTGTTTACAATAAAGGATTTATGACATTGTACTATACTATTTGATTCAATCATACTTAAAAGCTTCCCTAGAGATAATTTTGCATAAATTACTCCATTCTTAACTGTTACAATTTTGCACTTCCTCGGTATATACTCAGCAAAAACTATATCATCATGATATAGTTTATAGGCTATTTTATTTTCTATAGTTATCATACTATACTTTCGATTGTCATTTTTCTTAACATTTTCTTTCATAAACACATCTATGATTCTTTTAATATCTTTTTTACTATAGGGTTTTATTAAGAAATCATAGCAGTGTATATTTTTAAATGCATCTACCATCTGATAACCTTGACTTGTTATAAATACTATTCCTTTTAATTCATAGCCTTCCATAGCTCTAATTTTTTTAGCTATATCTATCCCAGATCCATCTGGTAAGTTGATGTCAATAAAGAATAAGTCAACATTTTTTTCACTAATGACTTTTAATGACTCTTTAAATGAATGTGCTGTTAGGAGCTCCACATTATTATAGCTTTCTTTAATTAGGTTAGACAAATTATCACTTTGAATAATATCATCTTCTATTAACAATAATTGCATCTTCATCACCCCTAACAATTATAGCACATTTTAGATAATTATTACTTTCTTTTTTCTCTTAATTCTAATGGTAATTCAACTTCTCCCCAAAAGAATATAGAAGAAGATTTCAATGCTACTTCTCCTACTTCTATACTAGCATTAGTTAATACACCACTCATAAGTTTTCTTAAGTCGAATTTTTTCATTAACTTTTTCATTACAGATTTCCCCCTGTTATTCATATAATATTCATAAATCATATATGTTCCAAATAATAATACAAGATTTATGTACACAGAATCATTTACTACTCTTACTAAAGTATATGTAAATAAATATATGAAGCTTGTCTTTAATTTTAATTTTAAAATTACCTTCGGAGCTTCTATTTCTTTAATCTTAGTTCTATATTTAGCAGTAAAAATTGTAGCTATAACAGATACTAATATTAAAATTCTTATGAATCTTGGTATTATTATTATAGAAGATAAAAAATACATACTTAAATATATTCCTGTAGTCTTTATAAAGCATCTTGCAAAGCTTTTACAATGCCCACCTCCAAGTTTAGTTCTAACCCCTAAAATTAATACTGTAATTATGAAAAATTCAGGTAATCTTTTAAGTATAATAGATATTAAAAGTATTATAAAGAATTTAATCCCTTCACTTATAAAAATCTCTACCCCATATCTAATTCTATCAAGATAATATATATCTTCTATATTAGATTCTGTGGCAATAAAATTCACAATTTTTTTTACTAAAATACTAATCATAAAATCCCTTCTTAATTTCAAGTTTTAACAAAATTATACACCATTGCTATATGTTTTATTTGGAATTTTCATGAAATTACTTATTTCATACCTAAAATTCCTTATTTTTCACACTTAAACTTTATTTTACATTGATTCTTAACTTACATGTTCGATATTTAACCTTTCGTTCCAAAAACCACACTACAAGATTATTTTAAGCTATAATCATATATGAATAACACACTTATATAGAGGTGGTTTAATTACAACACCAGTAAAATATTAATAGAAATAATAATCTTAAATTCCTTTCATTAATATACATAAAGCACCTCTATATTAATTTTATACTAAACTTATATTTAGAATCTTTTATTGTGAGGTGCTTCTGATGAAATCTATCAGAAAAGATTTAAAATTAGATTTGATAGCTTCTATTATAGCTATATTGATTTTCTTATTTTCAGTACCTAGATTAATAAAGACATCTGACCCTACTACCATTGCATTTTTAGGTATTTGTGTATTACTACTCCTTATATGTAACTTGCGTAAAATTCATAGTAATAATTAGGTTATTATTATAATAATTTATATTCAATAATTTAACTTAATATATGTAATTAACCAATTTAATTGTAATTGTGACTATAGAGTGTAAAGTCAATGTCCCCTATATAAAAAAGAAAACACAGTAAAGTTTCTAATCTTTTAGTACTTTACCGTGTTTTCCTTTTGTCCATAAATAAAAGCAATTACGCTTTAAATTTAATATATTAGTTTAATAATTAATTACTTTTGAATAAAATATTTTTTTAATAGTCTTTACTACAGAATCACTTTCACTATCCCCTATGATTTGTAAATTATTTTCTTTAACTTTAATAGATGCATTTTCTACTACATATCCTTCATCCGCTACTTCAAGCATAGAACTATCCTGTTCCACACCAGCAAATACAACTACTTTTTCACTTTTAATCATCTCTCTTAACTTTCTCAAAGCGCTTCCTCTAGATGTTTTACCACTATAAACTTTTAAAATATAGTAATCTTCGTTATATCTTTCATATATAACCTTGATGTCTTTATAATCCCTACATCCTTTAAGCCTATTATGTAGTATTTCTATTTTATCTATCTTGTTAATAACCATGATGCAAATTACATCTAGCCCTTGTGGTAGTTTACTATATATATAATTTTTTAATGGAAGTACTTTCTCTAAATTATAAAATCTCTTTTCTTCTTCATTAGTAAAATTACCATAATAAATGTGCATCACATCATTAATTATGGTATGAGTAAAGGTGTTTATAGATAACTCATCACATACATTTAAAATTCTTTCTGCTATTTCATTATTTATTCCTTCATGGTAAACATAGCTTTTCTCATTAAAATCATATATTGCTGCTCCATTCATTGTAATTACTGGTAACTTAATATCCATACTACTAACTATAGGTGCTACAGTTTCTGGAGTTTTATCTGTTACTAATGTCACTAGTGCTCCTTCTTCTATCATTTCCTTTAGTTTTACCTTAGTATAGGCACTAACTTGATTTTTAGAATCCATTAAAGTATTTGTTAGTGTACTTACAAACAAAATTTTAGTATTTCTCTTCTTAGGTAACCTCATAGCATTGACCCCTAACGCTACAAAAATCCCAATTAAAGTGTCTATAATTCTATTAATAGTAAATGCATAAGGAACTACATCATCTCCATGATTTATAGCCACACTTAAAAATACTACACAACTAATATAAGATGCTGTTTGTCTTTCAAGTAATATTGTAGTATATATCAAAGGTATGATAGCTACAGATGTTAATAGATATCTTAGTTGTGGCATAGTTTCAGGTATAAATCTTCTTTCTAATAATAACACTATCACTCCAAAGACCCCTCCAATTAAAGTCCCAATGGTACGATTTAAACCAACCTGCTTAGTGCTCTCCACACCTTGTTGCATGCATAAAATTGCCGCTATTGCTGAATAGAATGGCATTCCTGTGCCTCTTACTAAATATATTAAAAAACATATAAAGACTGCCACTGCTGATTTTATAATTCTCATTCCTATCCTTGGCATTAAAATCCCCTTCTTTAACTAATAATTTATAATACATTATATCATGAGTATTTGTAACTTTTTATATTTAAACGTATTCTAATTTTACATATAAATATTCAAATATTTTTTAAAAGCACACTATTTTTAATTAAGCTTTTATTTATATATTCACTTCATATTTATATTTTTATACTATGGATTATTAAGATCCTGTAGATTTATAGTTTTTAACTCCAAATTTCCATATTCTATAGCTTAAAAGCAAAAATAGAAGAGTGTATAGTGGTGTTAAAGCTAATTCTATATTCTCTGCTTTATCTAATAAGTAAAGTAAGGGATAATATTGTACACAAGCTAAAGGTATAATATATGTGAAAATTTTCAATATAGTATTTCCATAAATCTTTACTGGATATTTACCAAATTCTCTTCCTCCATCAGTAAAAATATTAATAAACTCTAATCCTTCTATAGTAAAAAAACATAATGCAGCATATATTATATATAACCCCATGAATATAAATACTCCCCCTAATATCATTCCAACATAAACAAGTACTTTATCTAAAGTCCATAACACTACACCTGTTGACACTGAATAAATCATAACTAGAAATGCCTGTACAAGTTTTCCCAAAGAAGTGAATTCTATAGTTGATACAAACACAAGAAAAAGTTCATTACAAGGTCGAATCATAATCCGATCAAATTGCCCATTAGATATTGTTGTAGGAAAGGTTTTAAAGCCATAGGCAAAACATTCTGCAATAGCATACGCTATTAAAACTACAGAATAACATACAAGTACTTCTTCAAAAGTAAATCCTTGTACATTATCAAAAATAGCAAATAAATAATATAATCCTAAGAAAGATGAGAAGGAAATAAAGAATTGCCCTAAGGTGGTCAGTATAAAAGAAACCTTATACTCCATAGCACTTTTTAAGTGCATAGATATAAACTTTAAATATAACTTCATTTCATTAACCTCCTTGCACTATAGATCTATGAATTGCTCTCTTCATAAGATATTTTCCTAATATAATAAGTAATACTAACCAAAACAATTGTAACAGAATACTACCTACTATATCACTACCATGGATATTTCCACTATAGATACGAAATGGTGTGTTCTGCATAGATGCAAAGGGCAGTAATTCTACTACCTTACGGATTGAATCAGGTAAAAATGGAAGTGGAATAATTCCTCCTGATAGAAATTCCATTAAAGATAGTGCCACCACTCGAACTCCTATAGGCGATAATGTGAAAAATGTAATAACATAAATTAGCATAGAAAATGCTAAAACTACTCCAAAACCTAAAATCATTGATATTAAAAACGCAACTGCTACATCTAAATTAATCTGTATACTTAAACTATAAGGTTTAGGCAAAAGAATTGCTGTAGCGCTAATTGGTACGCATCTTAGTACAGTCTTAGAAAATCTACTAGATAGACTCTTCAAGTACCACATATTATATAAATCTAAAGGTCTGCATAGTTCATAAGCTATTCCTCCTGAAATAATAGACTCTAAAATATCCGAATCTAGAAACCAAGTCATAAACAGATTCATAAAAGCTTGCTGTAACCAAAAGTAAGAAGACAGTTGTGATAAACCCATAGGAAATGCTTCTGGACTAGAAATATAGAAGGCTCTATATAATAATATCTGCATTAATCCCCATGTAAACTGCGTAATAATACCTGCTAGTGCAGCAGCTCGGTATTGAATATCACAGTTAAATCGAATCTTTAAAAATGAAATATAAACTTTACTTTTTTTAAGTCTATATTTCAATTTCACATTAAGGAAATCATTTAAATTATTAATTATCATACTTCATATTCCTTATATAAGGATAAAACTATTTCCTCTGCACTTGTTCCTAATATAGAAATATCTATAATATTTAGTTTACTACATAAAAAACTAATAGCCTTAGAAACAGTTGTTACTTCTGTGTTTACAGTAAATCTTAATCTTCCTTGAATATGTTGTACTATCTGAATCCCTTTCATTTCTAACTCGAACTTTTCTAAAAGTTGTGCTAATGAAATTACTCCATCATAGTACACCTCAATCTTTTTATTTTGGGAATACCTTTGCTTTAACATATCCATAGTTCCATCCAAAAGAATTCTCCCCTTACCAATAAATAAAATACGATTAGTTATAGCTTCAATATCTTGCATATCATGGGTTGTTAATATAATAGTAGTTTTATACTCTTTATTAATATCTGAAATGAAATTTCTAACTGCAATTTTAGATACTGCATCTAATCCAATGGTAGGTTCATCTAAAAACAATGTTTTAGGATTATGTAATAAAGATGCTCCAATTTCGCATCTCATGCGTTGACCTAATGATAACTGTCTTGCAGGAATCTTTATTAAATCACCAATATCAAGTAACTCTGAAAGCTCTCTAATTCTTTTATAATATTGACTAACATCAATATTATATATATCCTTCAACAACATAAATGAATCTTCTATGGGCACATCCCACCATAATTGTGACCGTTGTCCAAATACTACACCTATTTCTCTTACATGGCTTACCCTATCCTTCCAAGGAGTTCTACCATTTATTATGCAACTTCCACTATCTGGTGTTAATATACCACTCATGATTTTAATAGTGCTACTTTTACCTGCTCCATTGGGTCCAATATATCCTACCATTTCTCCATCACTAATATTAAATGATATATCTTGTAATGCATGAACTGTATGATAGTCTTTATGGAATAATGCCTTAGCTGCAGCTTTTAATCCTGTATCTCTTTTTGCTATACGGTATTCTTTATTGATATGTAATAACGAGATCATAATATCCCTCCTAAAAAAGTTTTAAAGGATAACATAACATTTTTTCAATAAAAAAGCAATATAAAGAGCTATCCCTATATAAGTCCTATTTAATACTAAGCCTTATATGGATAGCTCCTTTTCTATTTATATTTATTTTGGTATACTGGAAAAATCTAATTACTTGCAGCTTTTTCCATAGCTTCTTTACCATTATCTTGTGCATCTTTTAATGCATCTTCAATAGATTTTTCTCCACTAAATACTAAGTCTAATTGTTTTCCAAGTTCATCTAATGCATTAATACCACCTATATTTCTTGTACCTTGGAAACCTTTGTCCATACAATCAAAAGAAAGTTGCTTGATAGGTTTTTCTGATAACACTGCTTTAAATACAGGATCTTCTTTAGCGGATTTTCTTACTGGAATATAACCTGTTTCAGCTGCAAAATAAGCTGTATTTTCTGTACTAGTTAAGAACTTTATATATTCCCAAGCTGCTTGTTTTTGCATATCTGTAGCTTTATTAAATACTGCAACATTTGTACCATAGTATAATTGATCATCTGTAATATTTCCTGGTAATGCTGCTGCATCAATTTTAATACCTTCAATTGTACCTTCATCTATATAAGGAAGTGCTGATGTAGAAGCTACACACATTGCTGCACGTCCATCTTGTAATGGCACATTGGCATTTGAATCATCTCCTGCTAAACGAGCTATTTTATCTTGCATCATACTATTTAAAAATTCTACAGCTGTTTTTGTTTCTGGTGTATCAAAATATAATTCATTCGTTTCTTCATTCATTGTTGCTCCACCAGCTTGTTTTAACCATGGTGCTATATCTGTAGAAAGGTTATTTGCAAATACACAACCATATACCTCTGGTTCTCCGTCACCATTCTCATCTACCGTAAGCTTTTTAGCCGCACTTTTCCATTCTTCCCAATTCGTTGGAATCTTAACGTCTGCTTTTTCAAACATCTCGACATTGTAGTATAGTACCATTTGACTCTTATTAAAAGGCATAGCAAATTGTTTATCATTCCAAATACCATCTTCTAAAAACATTTCAGGAATATCAGAATAATCTTCCTTTGTAAAACCTGTTTCAGCATCTCCCATATAAGGTTTTAAATCTGTTACTAAATTCTTAGAAACGTACCATGAAAGACGATTTGAATAAACTTGTGAAATTGTAGGCATTTGCCCTGACTTTGCTGATGCCATTAATTTATCAAATAACTCCAAATAATTACCTTGATTCTCCAATTTTACAGTAACATTTTTATTCTGTGACATAAAATTATCTGTAATTTTTTGAATTGCCTCTTCATTAGCACCACTCATAGCATGCCAAAATGTAATTTCCACAGGCTCAGTTACTTTTGTTTTAGATGATGTTGACTCTACCTTAGTTTCATCTGACTCTTTAGGCGCCTCTGCTGCCTTCTTGGAACAACCAACCATAGCTATTGCCATAACTGTTGCTGCTAACAATAGTGCTAATAATTTTTTCTTTTTCATTATGTAATCCCCCTCTTTTAATTAAAAATATTTTTAATTTATTTAGTATTTAAAATAAATCCTATCCTTTTAAACCGGATTTACTAACACCCTTTATTATATACTTTTGTGTAAATAAATATAAAATAATGATTGGTGTTATCATAAGTACAGAAAAAGCCATTAATATGTTGTACCTGGTTCCTGCTTCTGTTGAAAAAGCAGCTAAACCAACAGGTAAAGTACGCATTTCTTTAGTATTCGTTGTAATTAATGGCCACATATAAGAATTCCAGCTATTAATAAATTTTAATATAGTTATAGATACTAAGGTTGGCATAGATACTGGAATTAACACTGTAAAAAGATAGCAAAGGTCTGAACAACCATCCATTTTAGCTGATTTATAATAAGAATATGGTACTGTTGAAAACTGTTGTGTCAATAAAAATATTGAAAAAATACTAGCACACCATGGAAGAATTAACGCTTTATAACTATTAATCCATCCTAAGCTACTCAATGTTACATAGTTAGGTATAATTAAGATTTCACCTGGCACCATCATCGTTGCTATTAAAATAATAAATATAGTATTTTTAAATTTAAATGGTATATACACAAATGCATAGGCAGCTAATATCGTTGTAATTAACTCACCTGCTGTAACACAGATAGCTACAAAAGCGCTATTAAATAAGTATTTTTCAAAGGGTACATCATTTAATGCTTCCTTAAAATTTTCCCATTTTAATTCAGATGGAATCCACTTAGGTGGCATAGATAAGACTTCATTAGCAGGCTTTACTGCCGTTAGTAACATCCAAATAAAAGGCATAATCACCCATATGATTCCAACAATCAAGATGGAATAAGACAAGATACTTGCTATGGATATGTTCTCCTTTTTTAACTTAATAGGCTTCATATCTAATCCTCCTTCATTGATTTTGAAAACACAAATTGAATAATAGTTAGTACTAATATTATAATAAACAAAATAAAAGCCGCTGCCGCTGCATCAGCAAACTCCCAGTGCCTATAGAATTTATCAAAAATGTAATAAACAATAGTTAATCCACTTTGTAATGGTCCGGGTTTTTGATTATATAAAATATATACCTCATCAAATATCTTAAAAGAAGCAATAATAGATGTAATGGATAAAAATATCAAAGTAGGCTTTATTATTGGAAGCGTTATATTCCATATTATACGTAATTTAGAGGCCCCATCTATCTTTCCTGCTAACTCATAACGCTTATCAACTCCCTGTAGAGCTGCTAAAATAATGATAATTTTATATCCAAGCCCCTTCCATATACTAAGAGCCACTAATATAGGTATAGTCATTTTCGAATCTGTAAGCCAGCTTACATTTGCCATACCAAATACACTTAAAAATGCATTTGCAAGTCCATAATCCTTATTTAATATCCACCTCCATACAATAGAAACTGCTGTAGTTGATGTAACAAATGGCAAAAAATATGAACTAAGAAAAAATTTCTTAAATCTAATATTAGAATTCAATATTAATGCAATGACTAAAGCTACAATAATCCCAAGGGGTGCAGCAAAAAGTGCAAAAACACATGTATTTTTAAGTGCTAAATGAAACTCTGGGTCCTTTAATACATAGATAAAATTATCTAGTCCTCTTTCATATACTACTCCTGTCAAATAATCGAATTTTGTATAAAACCCCATAATAAAAGACTTAAAAATGGGATAAAACTGAAATACTCCAATTACAGTTAATGCTGGTAAAAGATAAAGAAGTGCTCTCATATTATTATTTTTCAAGTTAATTTTTTTCATAAGTACACCTATCTTTCAATGAATATATTAGTTCTATTCTTCAAATAAATGTATTAGCTTAATTTTAAAGTATACATAATCATCAATATTGTAATTATTGTCCCAACTTACACAAGCTGTTAATATTATATTATCTACTGAAACTTTAATATGAACCTCTTTTCCAAGGGTTTGAATACTTATAATCTTTCCACATATACCTTCTTGGCTTTCAGATAGTACTAAATCCTCTGGGCGAATTCCTAATATCAAATTACCATTGTCACAACTTTTGGAATTATGTATATTGTCTACTTGTACTAATATATTTCTATCCCTTGAAACTATAAAAATTTTATCATTTTCTAAAATACCATTTACAAAATTCATTGTTGGATTTCCTAAAAAACCTGCTACAAAGCGATTTTGGGGGTTCATATACATCTTTTTAGGTGATGAATATTGTTGTAGATTTCCCTTGTTTAACAGTAATATTTTATCTGAAATACAAAGGGCCTCCTCTTGATCATGGGTAACGAAGATGGTTGTAATCTGTAATTTTCTTTGCAAATTACGAATTTCATCTCTAAGCTCTATACGAAGTTTAGCATCTAAATTTGATAGTGGCTCGTCCAGTAACAATATTTTAGGATCTTTAACCAAAGCTCTAGCAATTGCTACACGCTGTTGTTGTCCTCCTGATAGTTTAGAAGGTTTACGATTTAACAATTCATTTATTTGTAAAATATCTGCAATTTCTTTAACCTTCCTCACTCTGTCTTTTTTCTTCCACTTACGCATCTTTAGGGGAAAACCTATATTTTCCATAACAGACATATGAGGATAAAGTGCATAATCTTGAAATACCATCCCAATATCTCTATTTTCTGCTTCTACTTCGTTTACATTTATTCCATCAAAATATATATTCCCATGGGTTGGTTTATCCAAACCTGCAATCATAGATAATGTAGTACTTTTTCCACATCCACTAGGTCCTAGAAGACATACTAAGGCTCCATCTTCAATGTGAACATTTAACTTATTTACTGCTAATACATCCTTATATTGCTTTGATATATTTTCTAACTGTATCTTCATGGCTTTATACCTCTTAATCAACTTTAATTATTTTCTCAAGTGCTTCCTTTAACCCCACTATATTTAAAGCTATGTCATTTTCTTTTAACATCTCTGTTAGTACTTCCATAAAAACACCCTTTTCTTCCTTAACATGAACTGTTTTTATTACTTTATCAAGATTATCTCTACCAGAAAACTCTCCTCCCCATTGGCCACAACATGTAGTATTCACACCACAGCTTGGACTTCCATCTATTCCAACAATGCCAAGAACCTGAAATTTATCTTTTTCATTTATATATTCCCTTATTTGTAATACAAATGGTTCTAATATTCTTTTACAGTTATCTCTAAAAAAAGGGTTATTAAACTGCTCTTTAGTATGTCCCCACCGATTAGCTCCATATAAACTAAATTCTGGACAAGGTAGCTGAATGAAGTGTATATCTTTTGCAATCCCTTCGCATAAAAAGTTCTTCCTTGCTATTTCTTCTTCAGTAATTACCTTTTTACTATGATATACAACCTTTGATGCTGTATTTAATACACAATGACTTACAAAAACAATTTTCTTTTTATCCATATTTATCCTCACTATATATTTTTGTTAAATTCTATTATTTATCATTAAATTTCAATATAACATAGATTATAATAATTTAAAAATTTTAAATTTCTATGATTATCTTACATCTATTTAAAATTTCTATATATATTCTATGATTGTAAATATTTTTAATATTTTAAAGTTTACATACACAATTCATATTGACATTTTTCATGTTTTACATATATAATTATTCCAATTATATGGAATTTGTTGTCATTACCTTTATAAAATAAGTATAAATATAAATATAGGATTTTAAGGGGGAGAGACTCATGTTAGAATTTTTTAAACTCATACCTATAATTATTATGATTATATTTCTTTGCTTGGGAATTGGTGTCTTTCTACTTATTAATAAGATATTTAAATGACGTATTTATCTAAGTTTTGATTTGACTTTTATAATGAATAAAGTTATATCTTATTAGATAATATACATATATAAACTTAATAGGAGGTTCATAAATGAATAGCTTAAATTCTAAAGAAGACCTTTTAAAACTAATTAATACTACTGATTTACTTTTATGCTTCTTTACTGGAAAATGTTTTTGAGGAAATGATGACCTGCTTTGTAAAGTAGATGACTTGCTTACTAATTATCCTAAGGTTAAATCTATAAAAATTAGTATTGATGAATTCCCTTCCTTGTGTGCAGAATTTTCAATTTTTATATCACCTACAATTTTACTTTTTACTCAAGGAAAAGAGACCCTGAGAGAATCTAGATTCATTGTCTTTAATGAGTTAGATAAAAATATAAATAGATATTATAGTTTAATATTTTAATAATATTATTTTCAACCTTTTAGTAATTTATATAATAACTAAAGGTATTTTTTATATCTTCATTTAAAATAATTATTAAAATTATTTTATATTTGTATAAACTTACTTGACTCTATAGTCCCTATAGGGTTTAACCTTTGAAATATAAAATATTGAATTTAGGAGATGATTTTATGAATACGGAATATTTAAATGATACTATCAAATTATTATGTGAACGTGCAAGTTGCCGAAGCTTTGTAGATAAGAAAATTCCTGACGAACTATTAAATGAGATTATATCTTGCGGCTTACATGCTGCTACTGGAGGAAATCTTCAACCTTACTCTATAATAAAGATAACTGATGACAAGACTAAGGAACGTTTAGTTAATGAATGCGATATGCAATCACTAGTTAAAAATGCACCTGTTAATCTTCTATTCTGTATTGACTGGAGAAGAATTCAACGTTGGTGTGAAGCCTCTGATGCTCCTTTTGTAGCTACCAAGAGTTATAGACATTTTTGGATTGCTCTTCAAGATACAATAATATGTGCTCAAAATATTTGTACTGCTGCTGATTCTGTAGGTTTAGGTTCTGTATATATAGGCACAGTAGAAAGTTGTTTTATGGAATTAAAATCTATATTTAATATTCCAGAAGGCGTATTCCCTGTAGTTCTTTTAAGTATTGGATATCCAAATCAACCTTTAATTCCTGCTCCAAAGTTAGGCGTAGAAGCCATAGTTCATGAGGAAAGCTATAAAGACTTAACTATAGACACTTTAGTAAATCTACAAAATGAAAAATACAATTCTAAAAAATTTCCCCTTAGTCCAACTAATATGGCATCAATGAAAGAAGTGACTTTAGATATAGGTGGAGAAGATTACAGTAATAAGATTATTACATCTATAGAACAGCAAGGGTATATTAATATGGCCCAAAGATACTTTGGTCTTCACTATAAAGCAAATTGGTCTTGTATAGGAAATAAGAATTTTTTAGAAGCTCTTAAGGCATATGGATTTACATGGATTATGGGAGAGGACTTTCCTACTGCTGACAAATAAATTTTAAAATTAAAGGATATAATTAGTCAATAAACTACCAATTATATCCTTTAAATATTTCACCATAATTACTATTTCAATAATAGCTGAATCCGTCTCACCCATTCTTCATTATTATCAGATATGTTTGGCCCTATAATCAATTCTTCTATACCGATTCCTTGTAATTCCATTTTAGAAGATTTTATATATTTTAATAAACTATCATAACTTTCTTTTAAACTGTCTAGACTGCCTATATGGTCAATGACTCCATAGACCCCTTCTTTTAATGTGTATTTATTCTTAGAATCATTTAGCTTTTCTTCTTTGCTAAGAGCCAAATAACTCTTAAGATGAGTTTCTTCTTTATCATTAATATTTATTAACCTTGACGGCTTAAACATAACTTCTACACTAATACTACAATTTCTATCAAAACTTACCAAAGACCTTATTACATTATCTATAGTGCTATTTTCATTTACGTCTATTAAATATCCTTCCCTTCTTTCTAATACCATAATTCTCGGCTCTGTAGAATAATTTCCTTCCCTTAAATCATTTATATTTTTTAATTGCTCTTCTACATAACAAGAAACTTTTTTTAAGTTCTCTATGTTTTCATCAATTACATTTTTCAAATTATTAAACAATTTTTCTGTTTCACATATATCTCCACTTAAAACCTTCATAATTTCACTAAGAGATAATCCCGTAGACTGTAATGCTTTTATTTTCCACAATCTCTGACTAGAAGTACTATCATAATATCGATAACCTGACTTAGAATCTACTTCTACAGGAACTAATAATCCAATATTATGGTAGTATCTTAAAGTTTGTATGTTTATATTATGTAGTTTAGCCATTTCACCTATACTAAATTTCACTTCGTTTTCACCTCATATATTAAATAAAATTAAGTTTAATATTATAATAAAACAGGAGACACATTATGTCTCCTGTTTTTATACTACTGTAAAATAAAAGTTCCTTACATACTGAAATGATTTAAGTATTAAAAATCTTACTAATAATTTTCACTATAAAGAATAATTATTTCTTTAAATAGTATTCCATAACATTTTTAACCATAGCTGTTGGTATTCCACTACCGCCTCTACCTTTTACGTCTTCTATTATCATAGATATGGCAATTTTAGAATCATCTGTGTTTACAGCTACAAACCATCCATTTTCTTTACCCGATTCATCTTTTTGATCTTTCTTTATCTCTGAAGTTCCAGTTTTACCAGCTATATTAAATCCATTTACTTTTGCAGTGGTAGCTGTTCCATCTGCATCATTTATTACAGCTGAGAAAGCATCTACTAAAGCTGGTACTTTTTCTGCCTTTATAGCATTTTTCAATACTTTTGCTTCTGGATTTTTTCCAATGTTAAGTCTTGGCTGCATTATATCTCCATTGTTTCCTAATGCACTATATGATAATGCAATATCTAATGGTGACATAAGCACCTCACCTTGACCATATCCTGTGTCAGCAAGAAGTATTTCTTTACTTAAAGTATTATCATTACTAATTTGAGAAGTTTCCATTGGGAAATCAAAAGTTATCTCTTCTCCAATACCAAAGTTTTTAGCTCCATTTATAAATGCATCTGCTCCTATATTCAATGCTGCTCTTGCAAAATAAATATTATCTGAGTATTTTGTAGCTTCTTTTAAGTTTATAGCCTTACCGGGATCTTTTACTCTCGTAACCTTATATCCACCCCATGATGAATTATTTTGCCAATCTAATCCCTTAATATCCATAGTTTCTCCTGGATTAAGTACGCCTATATCCAATCCTATAGCAGCTGTAACTAGCTTCATTGTAGAGCCTGGTGCGTATACATTATTAAACCTATTGTCAAACTGCTGGCCATCAAGCTTTTTCCACTGTTCACTTAAGGATTTTGTTTTATATGTTACAAATATATTTGGATCATAGGAAGGTGAACTTACCATAGCTAAAACTTCTCCAGTTTTAGGGTCTACTGCAGTAGATGCTCCCTTCTCACCTTTCATTTCACTATATATCTTACTTTGAAGCTCTGGGTCTATTGATAGTTTTATATCCTGACCATTCTTTGCTTCTGTTTTAGCTAAAGTTATTTTTTCTTCTCCCTTTTCAATGTATATTTCTCCACCATCTTGACCCCTTAATATATCTTCATAAACCTTCTCAAGACCAGCTTTTCCAAGGAGACTTATTTGTGAATAACCCTTATCTTTATTATTTTCTATTTCTTCTGCTGTAATGGCTCCCACATATCCTATTAGATTTCCAAAAGCTTCTCCTCCGGTGTAAACTCTGGAGTTTTTATTGTTTATTTGAACGCCTTCAATAGTGGAAAGCTTATTTAACTTTTCAGAATCAGATTGAAGTACAGATACTATTGGTACAAAATAATCTGGATTAGTATTAGCTGCTAGCTGTTCTTCTATATATGACTCACTTATGTCTAATATAGTTGCCATAGCTGTTATTTTTTCTGACTTTTTATTTTCAAATTTACTTGGATGAATTCCTACAGACTTTACTATATCATCTTGTGCTAAAAAGTTCCCATTTCTATCTAATATACTTCCACGTTTAGAGTAATAATCTTCTACCCTCACCTTATCATCTGGCTTTTCCATTTGAGGGAATATTAAACTCTCATTCCACTTTACTTTATACCCATCCTCTTCTTTAACTAAAGTTGCTTTATAATCTTTGATATCTACCTTTCCTGCCACTGTATCCATGGTCATAGTAAATGGTATTTCTAATAACTTTTTATCTCTTTCCTTTTCTCCTACTATTTGAATATCCATATTACTAGCTACAATAGCGCTATATATATTAGTGTATCTTTCTAAAAATTCTTCCTCATTTATATATGCTTTTGATTCCACTGAAAGCATATTATACATACTTTTAAAATCTTGCTTAACCCAAGCATTTTTATAAATGTTAAAGGCATCCTTTATTTCATCTTTCTTAGAGCAACCTGTAAATAAAGCTATACCTATAATTATAGTTCCAATAATTAGGCTTAGTTTCTTTAAATTATTTTTCATTGCTATCCTCCTTATAAAATGTATTTTCTTACTGGGTATTTCACAGTTTAAATATAAGTTTATCTATTCTACTCAATAAATAAACTACTACATCTATTGTAAGTTTATATATACTTTTATTCAATAAATTTTCTTAAAAATAAAAGTGAATCTTTTACAAATTTTTAAAATATTAATGTATAATTAGAATAAAAAGAATTGGTGAAATCATGATAGATATTGAAAATGAAAGCAAAATTTATCTTCAACGTGAAGAAAGAACTAAATGGTTCGAGGAAGCTAAATTTGAAAGGAGATTTTATGCATATTAATAAAAATAAATTTAATGATATTTTTAGTACCTATATGGGATTACCAAAAGAAGTGTACATACTTTTTTTAGGTAAAATGATTAACTGTATAGGTGCCTTTGTTTATCCTTTATTATCCTTAATTATCACCCAAAAGGTTGGAATGTCCATAAAGGATGCTGGCTTAATTCTAACGCTTACAGCAATACCTCAAGGTCTTTGCATAATATTAGGTGGTAAACTAGTAGATTCAATTGGCAGAAAAAAAGTTATTATATTTTTTCAAAGTTTTGCTGCTGTATTTTTTATAGTTTGTGGCTTTATAAAACCCTCTACTACCTTAATCTTTTTTATAATTTTAGCTTCTTGCTTTTCTTCATTAGCTCAACCAGCTTATGATTCAATGGTTGGAGATATTACTACAAGGGAAAATCGGAAAGCATCTTTCTCTTTAATCTATATGGGACTTAATTTAGGCTTTGCCATTGGTCCCTTTATAGGCGGACTTCTTTTTGAAAGCTATCTTCCTTTAGTATTTATTGGTGATGCAATAACTACACTAATTTCTATTGGATTAATTGCCTTGTTTATTAAAGAAACTCATCCTAAATTAATAAATTCTAATTCAAATAGTTCTGAATCAGATTATGAAAATCAAGTGTCCAGTCTTGAAAACGAAGAAACCGGTTCTGTATTTAAAGTGTTTTTAAAAAGGCCTATATTAATATATTATGCCTTACTTATGCTTACCTTTCAGTTCGCCTATGCTCAATGGGGTTTTGCAATTCCACTTCAATTAGGACAAATCTTTGGTTCTGGTAATGGAGCTAGGTATTTTGGAATATTAGCTAGTTGTAATGGTCTTATAGTAATTCTATTAACTCCTATAATTACCTCTCTAACAAAGAAATATAAAACCCTTAGTATAATTGCTAGTGGAGGAATATTATATGCTATTGCCTTTGGTTCCTGCAGTTTTATATCAGAACTGTCATTATTCTTCATTGTAATATTAATAATAACCATTGGGGAAATTGCAATCTCTACAAATTCTGGAACTTTTATAGCCAATTTAACTCCTGCTTCTCATAGGGGTAGAGTAAATGCATTCTTACCACTTATTTATGGTACAGGTAATGCCATAGGACCAAGCATAATGGGATCTATGATAGACTCTATAGGAATGAATAAAGCTTGGATAATAGTAGCAATAATAGTAGGAACAGGTGCAATTTTTATGTATTCACTAAACTCTATTAAAGTTCAATCTTAACCTATGAAAAAACCCCTTTAGTTAAAATCTAAAGAGGTTTTTATCAATAATTTTTCCTATAACTAACTTTGTATGAATATTTACTATAGTTATTAAACCTTTGCTGCACTATTCTAAACTTTGTAACAAATTATCTAAATTACGTTTAAGCTCCTTTGCTTCATCATTAGATATATTCAACCTGCAAAATACTTCTCCTGGCACATCTAAAATCTCACTTTTTAGCTTTAAGCCAGCTTCTGTTAATTCTATTATGACTACTCTATCATCATTTACATCTCTATGTCTTGTAATTAGCCCCATAGATTCTAATTTTTTTAATAATGGAGTTAAAGTACCTGAGTCTAAGTGTAGTCTTTTACCAATGTCCTTAACTGTCATCTTTTCTTCTTCCCATAACACTAACATAGCTAAGTATTGTGTATAAGTAAGATTATGCTTATCAAGAATGGATTTATACAACTTTATTACCTCTCTAGATGCTGCATATAGAGAAAAACATATTTGATTTTCTAGTTTAATACATTCACAATTCTTCATATAAATTCTCCATTTCACAGAATGACTTATTAAAATTAATTCTTAATAAATCATATTGTTTGAGATTATTTTACAATTTTAAAATTTATATGTCAATACAACAAATAATTTGAATAACATTATAAATAATTCATACAAATATCTCTTACTTTACTTTTCCTTTGAATCTACATAGGAAACTGCTGATAATGCAGCCACATTTCCTTCCCCTGCAGACTTTATATATTGATAAGGTCTTCCTACTATATCTCCTGCTGCGAAACAACCTTTTAAGTTCGTTTGCATTAGCCTATCAACCTCTACATGATTGTCTACGATTTTTAATCCCGGAACTAATTGACCTGGAGATATGCTATCTCTTAGTATAAATAAACCATCAGTAGTAATTTCTTTATTCTTTAAAACTAGCTTTTCCACTTTATCTTCACCAATTATTTCTACTGGTGTATCATTTACTACTTCTATAGATGAATGAACATTTACAAACTCTTTATACATAGGAATATAATATACCTTTGATGCTAAAGTAGCAATAAAGTTTGCCTCTTCCTCTTCTTTTTTACTATAGGCTACTATTGTAACTACTTTATTTCTATAAAGTGGTGCATCACAGGTAGCACAATATCCAACACCCTTACCTAGAAGTTTTTCTTCACCAGAGAATAGCTTACCATATTGAATTCCTGTAGCTAATATTACTGATGTCGCTTCATAGGTTTTATCATTTACCATTAAAGCAAAGTAATCTCCCATAGCATATATATTATTTATTTTTTCTTCTGTTATTTTTATATCCATAGCTCTTAAGTGATTGATAAAGGCTTGTTGTATCTCTTTACCACTTTTACCATGGAAACCTAGATAATTATTAATTTCATTAGCTTTTACTAATTTATTTGAAAGTTCATCATTACCAAATATGACAAAACTCTTATTTCTTATTTTTGCATTTAAAGCGGCTGATATTCCTGCTGGTCCACTACCAACTATTGCAATATCATATCTTTCACTCATAGCTTTATCCTCCAAATTTACAGATTAAAAATATAGGAGTAACCTCCTATATTTTTATTATATATAAGCTTCTACAATTTCTTTTATTCTCTCTTTTGGTACAAACCCTACTGTAGTATTTACATTTTTTCCATCTTTAAATACTATTATTGTAGGAATGGATGCTACACTATATTGCATTGATATGTCTGGGCATTGATCCACATCAACTTTTATAAATTTAACCTTGCCTTCCATTTCAGTTGATAATTCTTCAAATATTGGAGCTAACATTTTACAAGGTCCACACCATGTTGCGAAAAAGTCTACTACTACAACACCATCTTTTATTTCATTATTAAATTCAGCTGAATTAACTATCTTTGCCATCTTTTATTCCTCCTAAAATCAATTTACCAAAATATTATTTATATAAATTAAATTTTGTTCAATTTAATTTGTTAATACTAATTTACATGTTTATATATTAAATGTCAAGTCATTTTAAAAATTTTTTTATATAATTACATAATTTTATATAATTACATAATGAAATCTTATGTTTTAAAATTTAATAATAGTAAACCCTCTAATTATATTATTTCATACTTAAATAGGTTTTATTTATTATAATAATATTTTTATTATGAAGTTTTTAACATCTATTTTAATATCTAATAAAAATATATCTCATTTTAAGAAAATATAATTATCTTAAAATGAGATAACAGCATCAACTTTTCTGTGATACTTACAACATGACTAATAATCTTATAATCCTATTAAAAGTCCTGCAATAATTGCACTTAAAAGATTTGCTAAAGTACCTGCAACCACAGTTTTTAATCCTAATTTTGCAACTTCATGCTTTCTCTTTGGTGCCATTCCTCCAATTCCACCGATTAAAATAGCAATGGAAGATATGTTTGCAAAACCACATAGTGAAAAAGTCATTATAGCTGCAGTTTTTTGTGAAAGGTCACCTATTATAGGTCCTAGTTTACTAAAGGCAACAAATTCATTTAAAATTATCTTTTGTCCTAGAAGAGCTCCAGCTGTTAAATCCTCATTCCAAGGAACTCCTATAATTGCAACCACTGGTGAGAATATGTATCTAAATATCATTTCTAAGCTTAATCCATCTATTCCAATAAGTCCACCAATAAATCCTATTATTCCATTTGCTAAAGCTATAAGAGAAATAAATACAAGTAACATGGCACCTATGTTTAGCGCTAAACCTAACCCTTCTGATGCTCCCTTCGCTGCTGCATCTACCACGTTAACTGAATCATCTTTTCCCAATTCAATTTTATCTTCTAAGTCTTTTGCATCACTTTCTGGAAATATCATTTTCGCCATTATCAGTCCTGCTGGAGCAGCCATAAATCTTGCTCAGATAAGATATTCTAGTGGAATACCCAACTAAAACAGAACCTGAAACTGAAGCTACACGTCCAACCATTACGGTAAATAATTCTGATGTAGACAGTTTATTGATATATGGTTTTATTAAAAGAGGTGACTCTGTTTGCGATAAAAATATATTTGCAGCTGCTGATAAAGTTTCAAGTTTAGACGTTCCTAAGAGTTTTTCTAAAGCCCCACCTATTATCTTTACAATAAATTGCATTATCCCAAAGTAGTATAATATAGAAACTAAAGATGAAATAAATATAATACCTATAATGCTATTTAATATGCCCATTGAATCATCTTTAATCATTCCATAATAATTATTTCCTATATATTGTATATTATCATTAACTTATTGCAACCTTCTTACAAAATAGTATTTTTTATCTATGTTTATTTTATATTTTTATGGAAAACATAGTATTATAATTTTAATTTTTACGGAGGTTAATTGAGATCATATGAGAATACCAAATCATATTGGAATAATTCCTGACGGCAACAGACGCTGGGCTTTACTTAATAATCTAACCAAAGATAAAGGATATGAACATGGCATAAATCCTGGTCTTGAAGTGTTTAAACTTTGCCAAAAAGAAAATATAAAAGAGCTAACATTCTATGGTTTTACTATAGACAATACCAAACGTCCCTCTGAGCAAAAGCTTGCTTTTATACAAGCTTGCATTGATTCTGTCATGCTTTTAACAAAGGAGGATTGTGAAATCTTGGTTATTGGAAATACTGAATCAAGTGCTTTTCCTAAGGCTTTAATTCCCTTTACAACTAGAAAAAAATTTGGTAATGGTGGTATTAAGGTAAACTTTCTAATTCATTATGGATGGGAGTGGGACTTAAATCTATTAAAAGAATCCAAATCCTCTAATAAACATATTCTACCCTACATACATTCAGAGGATATTTCTAGAATTGATCTAATAATAAGATGGGGAGGTAGAAGAAGACTTAGTGGTTTCTTACCAATTCAGTCTGTTTATTCTGATTTTTACGTAATAGACACCTATTGGCCGGATTTTACTTCTATAGACTTCTACAATGCTTTAGACTGGTACAATGAACAAGATGTTACCCTTGGTGGTTAAAATAAATTCAATTTTACTTAATCATTTACACATGTCAACTTTAATCATCATTATCCTGTAACTTAAATTCAATATCTTCATATCATAATAGTGAGATACATCTTTATAAATCATATATATTTATAATAGTGTATTTTAAATTCCTTTTATATTACATACTCCCAAAACATAATCTTAGGAGTAAATATAAAAAGTGAGGTAATATATATGAGTAGTCATAGAAGACGTCATTCTAATTGCAAATGTGATTGCTGCTGTTGTTGTAATATACATTCATGTTGTGACAGATGTCCAACCTCCTGTTGTACAGGATTTACAAACCGTAATTGTAATTTTGGTTGTGGTTGTGATAATAATCAATGGCTAATATGGTTGATATTATTGGGTTGTGGCGGTTTTGGTGGCTTTGGAAACAACTGCTGTAGACGTGGATTATTCTGGTAGTAACTTAAGGAGTTTTCACCCTTGTGGTAATTCATAAATCAATATAAAGAAACACCTGATTAGTTAAAATACTATTCAGGTGTTTTGATTTTTCTCTTTATCATTTTATTTCTGACTAACATCTATTTGTATTTAAAATACATAAATCGAACTTATTAGAATTATCTCATTGTAATAATCTTTATATTCTAATATTATAAATATGGGAATATAAACTAACTTAAAGGAGACATTTATGAAGGAGAATGAAATCACAATTGAAGCGTCCAAAATACTAAGCCTTTCCTTAGATATTGGTGAGCATATGCTACGAGTTGGTGGTGAAACTAATCGTGTTGAAGATACAATTATTCGTATTTGTAAAGTTTATGAAATTGACCGTATAGATGTTTTCTCAATAAGATCATTAATTATAGCTACTATAAAAACTAGTGATGAAGAAATCCTAACCCAAACACGAAGGATTTACTCCTATGGAACAGACCTTAGTCAGCTTGAGAAGCTTAACTCCTTATCTAGATATATATGTCAAACTAAACCTTCTTTCAATGAAATAAAGGAAAAAATACAACAAATATCAGTAAGTCAATCCAGTATAAGGTGGAGTTCCTGCCTAGGATACATACTAGCTTCTAGTGGATTTTCTATCTTTTTTGGTGGTAATCTCATAGATGCTGCTGCGGCTGCAATTATTGGTATACTTATATTCTTTATTGATACTTTTATCAAAAGAGAAAGCATTAATCAATTAATATATACTTTTGTTTGCTCAATTATTACTGGACTAGCTGCAATTTTATTTACTAAAATAGGAATAGGAGCTAATGTTGATAAAATTATTATAGGAGATATTATGCTTCTTATTCCTGGAATTCCATTAATAAATTCCGTTCGTGATATGCTTTGTGGCGATATTATAGCCGGCCTATTACGATTAACTGAATCCATATTAATTGCCATAGCTATTGCCTGTGGTTTTGCAATTTCATTGATTATATTAGGAGGTATATTGCAATAATGAAGTATTTAATTCAAATCATTACTGCTTACATAGGTAGCCTAGGATTTGCCTTATTGTTTAATATAAAAAAGGAAAGAATACTCTATGCATCTATTGGCGGTATTATTACTTGGTGTATCTATTTACTTTCTTTTTATTATTGTAATGATATTTTTATATCTAATATGATAGCTTCTATTCTAGGTACCGCATACTCTGAACTCTTAGCTAGAATTCATAAAGCACCTACAACTGTATTTTTATTACCATCTATCGTACCTCTTGTACCTGGTGGTAGCTTATACTATTCTATGAGTTATGCTGTAACAGGAAATAAAATAAAATTTGATCTTTACGCTCTTAATACACTTAAAACCTCCTTAGGAATTGCTGTTGGAATTATTGTGGTTTCAGTTGTTGTCTATCATTTAACCAATTATAAATGTAAGCGCAGTAAAATATAAATTACCTACTAAAAATTTTTTAAATAAAAAAGTCTTTTAAAGTTAATTATTTACTTCAACGGACTTTTATGTGTATAAACAGTTCCATATCTATTGACTTCTATATTTTTCAATGATATGATACATAACATAAAATATCATATTAGGAGATAATATTATGAATTTAAAAACGAACCTATCAATTTCAAAATTAAATAATAACTTTTTCTTTAGCTTTTTTAGATAGGTTTGTGTCTATATAACAATTATCATAGATACAAACCACACCAATGGAGTGTTTTGTATCTATGATAGCTAAAGAATTTATGTTGCAATAAATTTAGCCTCATAGGTAAACTATGAGGCCTTTTTATATCCTAGGTTAAGGGTCTCATAGTGTAAGCTATGAGTCTTTTTTATTATTATAAATATTTTATATCATATTTCTAGGAGGTAATTAAAATTGCAAAATATTAAAAATAGAGAAAAATTCTCTAGTAAACTTGGATTTATTCTTTCATGTGTTGGAGCTGCTATTGGATTAGGAAACATATGGATGTTCCCTTATAGATTAGGTGAAAATGGTGGTGCTGCATTCCTAATCCCATATTTTATTTTCGTAGTACTACTAGGAACAGTTGGTTTAATTGCTGAGTTTTCCTTTGGTAGACAGTTTAGAATAGGGTCAATGGGTGCACTTAAAAAGGTATTCAAAGAAAGAAATATTAAACATGGCTCTATTATATCTATAATTCCAACCCTAGGACTAACTGGTATATTTATGTTCTATACAGTTGTTATTGGTTGGGTATTAAAATATTTTTTCATAAGTTTATCTGGTGACATATTAACTATAAATATAGAGTCTTACTTCACTACTTTTATAAATAGTAATATCACAGTATTTTGGCATGGTTTAGCTGTTGTTATAACTTTAATAATAGTTAGTTTTGGAATTTCTAAGGGTATTGAAAAAATAAATAAAATCATTATACCTTTGTTATTTATTATATTTATACTTCTAATTGCAAAATCATTAAGTCTACCAGATTCCATGGAGGGTGTGAAGTATCTCCTTACTCCTGATTGGGCATACCTTTTAAATCCAAGTACTTGGGTTATGGCTCTAGGACAAGCCTTTTTCACAGTATCTTTAACAGGATGTTGTATGGTTATGTGTGGTAGCTATACAGATGAAAATTTTGATATACCTAATTGTGCTATAACTACAGCATCATTTGATACTTTAGCTGCTATCCTTGCTGCCTTTGTAATAATGCCAGCAGTATTTGCTTTAGGTCTAAACCCTACCTCTGGACCTGCTTTACTATTTGTAACTGTACCAAGTATATTCCAGACTATGAAACTTGGACAAGTATTAAGTTCTTTATTCTTCTTAAGTATTATTTTTGCATCTATTTCATCTTCCATCGCTATGTTAGAGGGTCCCGTAGAAGCAATTATGAATTTAACTAAGTGGGGTAGAAAGAAGACTACTTATATTACTGCTATTTCAGCTTTTATACTAGCTATACCATTAAGTTTAAGTAGCTCTTTATTTAACAATTTCACAAACTTTATTACTATAGTGCTATCTCCATTGGGAGCATTAATTACTGCTATTGTATTCTTCTACATACTTGATAGAGATGAGACTCTAGCTCAGTTAAATTTAGGTTCAAAATATAAAATTGGTATATGGTTTATGAATTTTGGAAAATATGTTTTTGTGCCAACAACTATTATTGTAATAATTTTAGGATTAATATACGGTGGTATTGGTTAATATATAATTTAATAAAGCCTATAGTTTTCTTTCATAAAATAAACTATAGGCTTTATTATAATCTTAGCTAAAATTTATATACTTAATAGTAGATGACCACAAGTCTTTTAAATACCTCATTAATATACAATCATATATCTCTATTCACAAGTAGCTTCATTTGCTTTTATCTCTAAATCTTTTGCTAAATCTCTCATGTCTCTAGCTTTATCTTTTAGTTTTTGATCCGCCTTGCTTAAGATTACTCTTCCTAACCATAGTTTAGCATTTGTATAATCCCCTATTCTTCTATATAACTCACCTATAATATATTGTAAAGAATAAATACTTAATCCGTATATTGGAGTTCGTTCATTTTCATAAGCAATAACAAATCCTTGAAGTGCTCTTTCTAAAAATGCCTTCTCATCTTCTTTATTTTCTAGAAGTCTATACATCCATGCAATTTTCAAGCAAAGCATTGCCTTTGTACTATCTTTAAATTCTCCTAGCACTGCATTTAGTAATGCAAGCTTATAACGTTCAATTGCTATTTCTTCATTATAAACTTGAGGATATTCTTTACCTTGCCATTGATTGCCTATCTTTACAAGTATAACTTCACGTTTATAGGATTGTATTTTCTGAAAATCACTTTTTAATGCTGAATATCCACATGTTGGACATACCAATACTTCGTAAAAATATGGATTTACCCCCTCATATCTTATAAAAGCATCTGTATCTTTTGATTTTACTTTAGGAACATACGCCTTTACAACTCTACATGTAAAAGCTTTTAAACAAACTGGACAAGTAACCTTCTTATCATAAAGTAATGTATTAATATCAACCTTTGTTGATTTTTTATCTTTTGTTTCTTTATCGTATTTATCTTCTTTTTTTGTATATAACTCTATATCGTCTTCATAATTAAGTCCTAAGCTTTTTAACGAAGAAAAAATTTTAATCATACTAAGTTGCCCCCTACTTTAGTAATGTTCTTCATTTATCATACGCTATAGCATTCTATACTAACAAGTGTATTAAAATATATGTAATTCTACTAACATAAATTTATATTATATCAAATTTATATAAGAAAATAAAGATTTATTTCAATTCATCATAGATTTAGCAGGTACTTCTAATCACATAAAGTTCATAGGTTAGGCTTTCCCCTCTTCAACTATATATCTGCATTTATATTTTCAATTTTCATACAACTCTAGTATAATATATTTAGATGGACAAATAATGGGGGGAATATAATGAAGATTAATGCTGAAAGAGAATTTGAACTACTAAAGAAAATAGGTTTTGTAAGAATCAGTGGCTCAGAGGAAGAATTAAAAGCTGCTAACATTTTATTAGAGGAAATATCCTCAATTGGCTGTGAAGGACACTTAGAGTCTTTCAAAGCTCCTAGCTCTGTAATTAAAAAAGCTACACTAAAAGTTGTAGAGCCCTTTGAAAAAGAATATGAGGTTGCACCATATAACTGCTCAATCGGTACACCTGAGGGTGGAATAACTGCAGATTTTGTATACATTGAAGACGGCTTGGATGTAAATTTAGTTGACCTTAAAGGAAAATTTGTACTTATAAATACTCGTCCAAATCCTAAACTTTATAAAAAACTTATGGATGCTGGTATTGCTGGATATATAACTATGTCTGGTACTGCCATGGATGAAGAATATAAAACTGATATTTCTATAGCTAGAATCCGTGAAAAGAATACACAGCATGGAAGAATACCTACAATTAACATGCGTATGAAAGACTGCTTCTATATGGTTAAGAACAAAGCTTCTAAAATCCATGTAGAGCTAATCATGGAAGATGTAGAGCTAACTTCTCAAAATGTGATGGTAACTTTAGAAGGTACTAAATACCCTGAGGAGATAATCTCCTTCGGTGCTCATTATGACAGTGTTCCTTACAGTACTGGAGTATATGACAACGGAGCTGGTTCAGTTATTATAATGGAACTTCTAAGACACTTTAAAGAAAATCCACCAATGAGAACTGTAAAATTTATGTGGTATGGCTCTGAAGAAGTTGGACTTCTTGGAAGTAAAGCTTACTTAAAAAAACATGAGGAAGAGCTTAAGAAACACCTTCTAATGATTAACGTAGACGTGGCTGGCTCTATTCTTGGAAAAGAAATGGCTCTAGTTACTGCAGAGCAAAGTTTAGTTGATTATATTGATCAAATGGCTAAGATTAAAGGTTTCCCACTTAAAGTAGAACAAGACATATACTCAAGTGATTCTACAGCCTTTGCTGATGAGGGAATTCCATCTCTTACCTTCTGTCGTTTTGCACCACAGGGTGGAGCTTTCATCCACACAAGAAATGATGTTATGGAATATTTAAGTTCTGAAGCCTTAGAATTGACTACTATTATAACTAAAGAATTCAGTGAATCAGTTATAAATTCAATAGCCTTCCCAATAGAGAAAAAAGTTCCAGATAACATGAGAAAGAAATTAGATGAATATTTTGATAAAGACCCTAAAAAAGAAGAAACATCTGAAAAAAAATAATAGGGAAAAAGGCTTACATCACTGTATGTGAGCCTTTATATTTAAATAATTTATGTTACTTGTGGTATTCTTCGCCCCGCGTAAATAACGAGGCGATCTCATACATAACATTCTACAAAATATCATTAGTATTTTTTGTTTTCAATCTAATCATTATTTCCTCAAAATCTTATCCATGGATTTTCCTTTTGCTAACTCATCGATAAGCTTATCCAAATAGCGAATTTCCTTCATAATTGATTCTTCGATATTTTCCACTCGTACACCACAAACCACACCTTTAATTAAAACTCTGGCAGGGTTCAGCTTAGGAGCTTCCATAAAGAATGTCTCATAGGCTATCTGTTTTTCCAATTGAGCTTCTAATTCTTCCTGACTATATCCTGTGAGCCAACAGATGATTTCATCCACTTCTGCTTTAGTACGTCCCTTTTTCTCCGCCTTTGTAACCAAAAGAGGATAGATTTTTGCTACGCTCATTGTATAGATATTATGTTTACTCATAACACATTCTCCCTTATATAATTTTTTATATTATATCACAAAAAACTCCAACCTATTAAAAGATTGGAGTTATATTTTTACATCATTTATTACTAGACTTTCGTAAATTTAGCATTTATTTATGGTACAATTTATCCTATCACACCCAAGTTCAAAATCTATAACTGCATATTATTCTAATAATTAAATCTAAAATTTCCTGTCTCATTAGATGTTGATAGTTTCTTAGCAACAATAAGAAATCTATGCTCTGTTCCTTCTATATACCCAATTTCATTGAGTTCTCTCTCTATTTTACATAAGTTTTCAAAACAAGTATCAACAGAAAAACTAGGAAATTCCCATTCTATTATCCTTGCAAAGTATACCAAAGCTCCTGTATCATAAAAACGTATAGGAGTAAAAGCCTCTTCTGCCTTAATAATTTTAAATCCGTTATTTTCAAAACCCTCAATGTTATGTTTTAAGTCATGAGTAGGATACAACGACTCAAAATTATCTATTATCTTTTCAGATAAATCTACATCATTTTTTCCACCTACTTGTTGAGTAATAAAATACCCTCCAGCCTTTAATATTCGATTAATCTCACCAATATCATAGGATTCATGTCTATTAATTATTATATCGAAAGAATCATCTTCAAAGGGCAATCTTGAATCATCAAAAACCTGCTTAACCGTTATCCCAACAGGTTCTAATCTTTCTTTACAAATTACAACATTAGGTTCATATGCCTCTGTTACAGCTGTATTATAAAATGGATGGTCCAAAGTAAGTAGGAATTCTCCTCCTCCTGTTCCCATATCTAAAAGCTTATATTCTGCTTTTAAATAAGACAATAGGATTTTTTTATAATCCCATGGTATATGTTCTCCATCCCATCTACCATCAAGATATGAGAAATCCCATCCCTTAAAACCTTTCTTTTCCTCACTTTTTAAATAGTTTTTAAACTCTCCTCTATTCATTTAACTACTCCTTTTCATAATATACTAAATATGATAATTTAATTTGAAAAGTAATGCAGTTAACTGATAACAAATATCTTATTACCGCAGCACAATCTGCTATCAGATTATATTAACTGCACTGAGTAGTTACCTAGTTTGTTTCTCATAATGAGTCCCACCTCTTCTAAATACTATAAATAATTTTGAAGTTTTAATTTTCTGTAATTCAAGTTGTTTATATAAATTTTATCATGTAAATTGTGTTAATACAAACAATTTATAACATAATATTATATAGAATTATAACATCTATTTTTCTTATTTATAGTAGAGTTCTCAATATCGTTGTACTATCATTTTTTTGAATTAGTATTCTTAAATTTAAATCCTAGCCACAACTCTCACAGGGGATGCTTCCGCTTTTATTTTAAGAGGCAATGCAATAATTTCAAATTCATCTACATTCAATAAACTTCCGATATTTTTCATATTTTCAATAATAAGAATATCTTTATCTAGTAGCATTTTATGAATTTGAAATGGGTATTTATCAGGAGATGGCAAGTCCATGCCAATCATCTTAATCTTTCTATCTATAAAAAATTCAGCTAACTCCTTTTCAACTATGGGATGGCAATTAAAGTAATCATCGCATCCAAATTCGTTATCAAAACCAGTATATAGAAGAACTATGCTATCCTTTTCTACAGTATCTAAATACTTCTTTTTCATTTTAATAATATCTTGGTTTCTAACATCAAGTAAACATCCTTTTCCAATAAACTTATCTGCTGGATAATCATCTATTAAAATATTAATATCTAACATATGGCTCACAACATCAATATGAGTTCCAACATGCATACCAGTTTCTAGTTTAGTGTCATTGTATTTGTCTTTAGCCAAAAATCTATTTTGATATAACTTTAGCTCTTCATCGTAAGGATGAGCACTTAGTCCATTTTCTATGGTATAACTTAAATCAATATATTTAGCCATCTATTTATTCTCCTTTGCAATTATTAATCTATCTAAACCATCCTCTGATGATGAAACAAAAGTATTAATCAATAAATCTACTCAAAAGTCCTTTGGCAAAACCCCTTAAGTTATTTCAATAAGTTAGTATTTCCAACACCCGGTGCCGAGTTTTAAATTATGGCCTTCACTTTATAACATCCTGATAAACAATATTCACTATTTCATTTAAGCTTAAATCTTTATGTATATATACCTCTGGAATGAAGCCTATTAAATCTTTTTCATTCCACCATTTTCTCATTTCTTTCTCTCCGAATTCATGTGCATTAGGTTTTTGTTTATGACGATTTAAAGTTTCTTCAAAAGGTATATTAAAGTAATATGCAAAAACTTGATTACCAAACTCATTATGTAAATTTTCAAATAGTTTTCTATACCACCTTGAATTTAAAATACCTTCTAAAATTACAATATCGCAATGCTTTTTCCCATATAGTATAAGTTCATTTAATAACTTAATTGCTTCTGTATCAGGACCATCTTTCACAAACAACATTTCTCTTCTAACAACATCCTGTGATATTAACATGGTACCATGTCCAAATTTCTTTTGTAATGCCTTTGCTGTTGTAGTTTTACCACTTCCTGAATTGCCTCTTAGTATTATTAACTTAACCTCTTTATCCATCTATTACATGCCCTTTCAAATTGATTAAACTAACATTTTATACTATATATTAAAAATACAGATTTTATAAACATTATTTACTATTAATTATACCATTTTATTTAAAATTTTATATTAAAATCTATAATAGTGCAAAAACA